>JAHEDS010000051.1:0-11330 GCA_024641135.1 Flavobacteriales bacterium | reverse complement strand
TCCTGAAACATATTCATAATACTGCTTAATTTTAACTCCTCCTCATTATATTCCTGAGTGTTTATACAACAGGTAAATTCCCATAATTCTAACACCTTTTCTATATCCACTTCATATGGGTTGTAGAATTTATTATCACTGCTTAACAATAAGGTATTATGCTCCTTAATTTTATTATAGACGCGTTTGTAAACGAGCCCATCGTCTTTAGTTAGTACAATATACGTTCTTCCATCTTTTACATCACTAAGGTCTTCAACAAATTTAGCTACTATAAAAGACCCGTCTTTTACAGGTAACATAGAGTCTCCTTTTATTGGAAAGGCACGATGCGTTCCGGTAGGTAAAAAAGGCAGTTTTATTTTTTGTAATTGCTCAATATACTCAGGGTCGGAATAGCCTTCCAGATAACCCGCAGAAGCCTTTGCCGGAACAATTTCAATAAGGTCTTCATTGTTTTCGTTAACCGTAACAGGAAATAGAACACGCTTACTTCCAATATCAATAAACGACGTGCTTTTTGCCAATCTTAAATCATTCTTCACCAAAATATCTATAGGAATATTAAAATAATTTGACAAGTCAATGAGTCTGTCTATTGGAGGCTCAGAGCGCCCTTCTTCGTACGAACCTACTATAGAACGCGTCCATTGTAGTTCCTCTGCAAAACGCTCCTGAGAAAATTTTTTAAGCATTCGCAAATGTTTGATGTTAATTTGGATGGGTTTCATAACGTCTTTTTTTAACACTATTTACTACAAATATAAGCAACAACAACTACATATTGTAGTTTATTTTTGTTATATAAAATTATGTATCTCAATTGTCACTCATATTACAGTTTGCGCTATGGCACCATAAAGCCAGAGCAATTACTTGCCATTGCGTCTCAAAATGGCTTACAAACACTGGCTTTAACCGATATTAATAATACCTCCGCCTGTTTAGATTTTGTGCGTCTTTCAAAAAATTATAAAATTAAACCTGTCCTTGGTGTGGATTTTAGAAATTGTGCGAAACAGCAATTTATTCTAATAGCAAAAAACAACAACGGATTCTATAATATTAACCAATATCTCTCTGAGTTTTTACATGATTCAGAATTAAAAATCCCAGATCAGGCACCTCAACTTGAAGATACGTTTGTAGTATATCCATATACACACAACAAAACCTACAACTTAAAAGCTAATGAATTTTTAGGGATTAAGCCTCAGGATCTTAACCATCTAAAATTTTCAAAATGGAATACCTTTAGAAGTAAACTTGTGGTATTACAAACCGTATCGTTTGAAAATAAAAAAGACTTTAATACGCACCGATTACTTCGTGCTATTGACAACAACACCTTGTTGAGTAAGCTTCCTAAAACAGAGCAAGGAGAGGTTTTCGATAGAATGTTGCCTTATGATGAATTGCACAATAGTTATCAAGAATTTCCTGAGCTTTTAGAAAACACCACATCTCTTTTAGAAAATTGCACCATAGACTTTGACTTTTCTCAAGAAGTACCCAACAACCAACGGTCGTACACCAACAATGAGCTCTTAGATTATAAATTATTAAAAAAATTAACTTACCAAGGCTTACATTACCGTTATAAAAAACCTGGGGAGCGCATTTTTAAGCGTATTGAAAAAGAATTGGAGATTATTAAAGAAAAATGCTTTGTTTCCTACTTTCTCATTAACTGGAAAATCTTAAAATATGCTCGTAGCAAAGGATATTTTTATGTAGGTCGTGGCAGTGGCGCCAATAGTATTGTTGCTTATTTATTGCGTATCACAGATGTTGACCCGGTAGAACTCGATTTATATTTTGAGCGCTTTATCAATCTATACCGCAAAAACCCACCTGATTTTGATCTTGATTTTTCGTGGAAAGATCGTGATGATATCACCCAATTTATATTTAGTCGTTTTAAAAATACCGCTCTTATTGCGGTTTACAACACCTTTAAATTTAGAGCATCTGTTAGAGAATTAGGAAAAGTTTTTGGTTTACCAAAAGCCGAAATGGATGTGCTTACCCGAGGGAAATACAACATAAATCAATTGGACGCCTTATCACAATTGGTTATTAAATACAGCACTTACATTAAGGGGTTCCCTAACTATTTAGGTATTCATGCAGGTGGTATTATCATTTCAGAACAACCTATTCACCATTACACAGCTACATTTATGCCCCCAAAAGGATTTGCTACCACACAGTTTGATATGGTAGTTGCAGAAGATATTGGTCTTTATAAATTTGATATTTTAAGTCAGCGTGGATTAGGAAAAATTAAAGATACCGTTAATATTATAACGTATAATCATCCTGAAAAAGAACCTATCGACATTCATGATATTAAACGCTTTAAACAAGATGAAAAAATTAAAAACCTGTTGCGCCATGCCAAGGCTATTGGTTGTTTTTATGTAGAGTCTCCTGCCATGCGCATGCTGCTAAAAAAACTACAGGTAGACACCTATTTAGGCTTAGTTGCTGCCAGTTCCGTGATTCGGCCCGGCGTTTCAAAGAGCGGTATGATGCGCGAGTATATTTTGCGGTATCGCTATCCTGAACGACGTAAAGATGCGCATCCTGTGTTGCTTAAAATCATGCCCGAAACCTATGGCGTTATGGTATACCAGGAAGACGTGATTAAAGTAGCGCATTTTTTTGGTGGCTTAACTTTAGGCGAAGCCGATATGCTGCGTCGCGGTATGTCTGGAAAATTCCGGTCGCGCGAAGAGTTCTTAAAAGTAAAGCAGCAATTCTTTGATAATTGCAAAAAAAAAGGCGAGCCCGATACGCTTACAGAAGATATCTGGCGCCAAATAGAAAGCTTTGCCGGGTATGCCTTTGCCAAAGGGCATTCGGCTTCATACGCTGTAGAGAGTTATCAAAGCCTGTTTTTGAAAGCCTATTACCCATTAGAATATATGGTAGCCACCATTAATAATTTTGGCGGATTTTACAGAACCGAACTCTATGTGCATGAAGCCAGAATGCATGGCGGTCATATTGAAGCGCCTTGTGTTAATGAAAGCTTTAATGAAACCGTTATTAAAGGAAAAACCATTTATTTAGGCTTTATGTTTCTACATGCCTTTGAATCAAAAACTGTAAAACGCTTACTTTATGAACGTAAAAAAAATGGTGTTTTTAAAAGTCTTGACGATTTTATAGACCGCCTCCCTATTTCTATAGAGCAGATAAGTATTCTTATTAAAATAAATGCCTTTCGGTTTACAGACATTAATAAACGGGAACTTCTTTGGGAAGCCTATTTAAAAATTAGCAAGACAGTTGTTGAAGACCATGTGGTTGATTTATTTAAAACCGAACGCATCAACTATAAAACACCCGAATTACCCAGCACCACTTTAGAACACGCCTTTGATGAGATAGAGCTTTTAGGATTCTCGCTATGCAGCCCGTTTTATTTATCAGAAAACAACTCCAGAAATCCATTACGAGCAACACAACTCCCAGGGTTAAAAGATGAAATAATCACTATTGAAGGCTATTTAGTTACCACAAAAACGACAGTCACATCAAACGGAAAATACATGTATTTCGGAACGTTTTTAGACCGTGATGGAAATTTTATAGATACGGTTCATTTTCCACCAGTAGCTACTAAATTTCCTTTTAGAGGAAATGGTATTTACAACATTACCGGTAAAGTTTTAGAAGAGTTTGACTGCATCAATATTGAAGTTATTAGCATGCATAAATTAGCCGTTGTTGAAGACCCAAGATATAGTGATACCACAAAACACCTTACAGCATGACCCTTAAAGAACGCTCTATAGTACACATGGATTTAGATACTTTTTTTGTGTCTTGTGAACGTTTATTGGATAGCAGGCTTGTTGGAAAACCAGTACTTATTGGCGGTACTAGTGACCGTGGCGTGGTCGCTTCTTGCAGTTATGAAGCCCGTAAGTTTGGGGTGCACTCTGCCATGCCTATGCGGATGGCAAAAATGCTTTGTCCAGAAGCTATTGTGCTTCGAGGAAATTCCGGTATTTATTCCAATTTTTCAAGAGATGTTACTGATGTTATTAAGGAACATGTGCCGCTTTATGAAAAAACATCTATTGATGAATTTTATATTGACCTTACAGGAACCGATAAGTTTTTTGGTTGTCATAAACTAGCTTCCGAATTGCGACAACGTATTATTAAGGAAACGGGATTACCCATTTCATTTGGGTTGTCTGTAAACAAAACCGTTTCTAAAATAGCAACGGGTGAAGCCAAACCAAATAATGAAATCCGTATTTTAAAAGGCACCGAAAAACCTTTTTTGGCGCCTTTGTCTGTTCGGAAAATCCCAATGGTTGGCGAGGTTACCTATAAATCCCTTTGCGATTTAGGTGTAAAACGTATTCAAACCGTACAGGAAATGCCCATGGAGCTTATGCACAAAGTGCTTGGTAAAAACGGATTGGTTATCTGGAAAAAGGCCAATGGCATTGATGATAGTCCTGTGGTACAATACCACGAACGCAAATCTATTTCTACAGAGCGTACTTTTAACAAGGACACAACAGATATGGTTAAATTGAAAAGCATCCTAATTGCTATGGCAGAAAATTTAGCTTATCAGTTACGTCGCGGCAATAAACTAACCGCTTGTGTTACCTTTAAAATTAGGTACTCCGATTTTCAAACCTATACCCAGCAGCAGCATATTCCTTACAGTGCCATGGATCACACAATTATTCCGGTAGTATTAGATTTGTTTCACAAACTCTATAACCGCAGACTTTTAGTACGGTTAATAGGTGTTAGGTTTAGTCATTTAGTGGAAGGTGGCTATCAAATTAATTTGTTTGAAGACAACGAAAAACAGCTGCACTTAAGCGAGGCTATTGATAAAATGCGTAATCGTTATGGTGATAGAGCTATTATAATAGCTGCCGGCATGGAAGCCAAAAGTATTAGCCGATGGAACCCGTTTAATGGGGAACCACCACCGCTTTTAGCTAATAGAAGACAGTAATTAATCTTCTAAATATTCTAAAATATCAGCAGGTTGACAATCCAAGGCTTTACAAATAGCCTCAAGCGTAGAAAACCGAATGGCTTTTGCCTTTCCTGTTTTTAGAATAGAAAGGTTTGCCGTAGTAATGCCAACAATATCCGCCAATTCATTACTCTTCATATTTCGCTTTTCAAGCATCACATCCAGATTTACAATTATTGACATAGCTATATGGTTAAATCATTTTCAGATTGAATTTTAACGCCATGTTTAAAAATATAAGCCACAATAAATAAGATTCCGGCCATAAATAATAGAGCTTCACTTCCAAAATCTAATGTAAGGTATGGGTCAACTCTATGCGTTATCAACCATTTGTTGTAATCATTAGATATTATTGAAAGAATTCCTATACCCAAGGCCACATAACTAATTTTAGAAATCAAGTCAGCCGCATGAGGAGTAAATGGATTTTTTAAATCAAACTTTAAAAATATTTTAATGACCAAATAAAACATATACGCGTTTAATACGGCAATGCTAATTATTAAAGATATGACCGCAATATAGTACCATTTATCATATTCATAAAGATTAAAAAGATCAAGACCTAAATAAAGATCTCTTGCTGCTTCCTGATTTATAAATAAACTTATAGAGGTGGATATGATTAAAGCACCCGCTTTAATACAAAGACCAATGAATATAATCCAGGAGATTATTTTCATGATAGTTAGAACAAGTTTTGTTTTCATATAATTATTGTTTATCGATAACAAATATATAAAATTTATCGATAAACAATAATTTTTTTAACTAAAAACTAGAATGTGATTCTTAATTGGCATATAACCAAGCCTTTCTATTGCCGTTTTTATCTGCCGTTAATTCTAAATTATAGACAGTACTGGCTTGCATTATTACAGTCGTTTCTTTTTGAATACCAAATCTTTCAAAAACCAATTTCAACGAATCATTAGGGCTATAACTATTCAACAAAACATTTAAATCTACAGAATCATTTATTAGCACATCGCCCACTTTAATAATTTTATCGCCATTTTCTAATCCGGCCAGATAAGCCGATGAACCCATAATAGTATTTTCAACAATCAACCCATTTTGTAAATAAGCCCCAAAAGAAACGTTGCTCTTATCTTGTGTTAAAGACACGCCAACATTATTTAGTAATCGTTCCATATCTGGCATGTCGCTTTTATAGATGTAATGACCAAAAAAATAATCACCAAAATCATTACCCGCATAATTATTCAAAGTATGATGTAAATCTTCAACCGTATAGGGAATTTCGGGTTTGCCAAAATTGGTCCACATCAATTTCATATAGTCATCTAGGTTCAATCCCTTTTCTCGTAATGATAAATCTAAAGCCAGCCCAAGCATACTTCCATAAGAATAATAAGAGATGAAGGTATTGACTCTATTCACAGGATCTACAGAAGTAGCCGCATCAACAAATGGCGCCTGTTGGCTCATTTCAATAACATTAAAAAATTGCCTTCCAGGAGAACTCCAAACATAATTAAAAGTTCCAACAAGCCCTTTTATATACATTTCCTCACTCAGTAATCTCGCTCTGCACAATGATAAATCATCAAAATAACTGGTAAACCCCTCTGCAAACCATAATGCACCACTCATATTGGCTTCTTCAAAATCAAATGGCTCCAAAGTTTTTGGGCGAATTCGTTCTACATTCCAGCAATGAAAAAATTCATGAGCTACCGTACCTATATTATTATCCATACCTCCATTAGCCAAACTAGTCGTTGAAGTTACTATAGTAGAATTTCTATGCTCCATCCCATCACCTGAAGCATTTGGTATATAACAAGCTAAAAAAGAATACGCGCCATAATCAAACGTTGGTAATTCGCCGAAAACAGCTTCTTGCTGCAAAACAATTTTCTTTACTTTTTCAAAATAGGTGTCTAATTCTTCTCCGGTGCCTTTATGATGCAAAACAAAATTGATAGTTTGTCCTTTTACATCAAAAGAACGCATACTATAATTACTAATCTCGGTCGGGCTATCCATAAAATACTGAAGATCTTTGGCGTAATACGTGTTATTATCAACACGTTTTAATTGGGTAGCCACTTTCCATTTTAAATCTTCTCGTGGTTTAAAAGTCACTTCAATACCATAGTTTTCTAAGCTTTTTACATACATAAAAGTAGCAGGCATATTAAGATGTGCATGGGTCTCATCAATTTGCGAATAGGTGCCATCTCCTCTGTTCCCAAACAAAGTATAGTTTACCTTTACTGTGCCATCATGCCCTTTTACACGCCATGAATAGGGGTCTGTTCTGCTCACTTCTAAAACTTTTCCCTTACTATCGGTAACCTTAAGAGCATACACATTTTTCATAAATTCATGCAAGGCATAGCGTCCTGGAGAAGTCCTACTCATTCTTAACTCAATGGCATCACTTTTTAAACCTGAAAAAGTAGCTTCAATAAATGCTTCATGATGCACTGCATTTTCAAACGAAATAGAATACTGAGTAGCTACTTGTGCGTTCGTGACCCATTGTCCACCTAGTAATAACAAACAAAAAAGAATTTTCTTCATGAAAATAATAGATTAATGGCCTAAGATAGTATTTTAAAAAATTTACCAGCTTATTTTTTTCTAAACTACTGGCTCCAAAGCGCTTTTAAATCATTCAACCCAATTAGGTTTATACAATAATTGCTTATTAATTTTCGGCCTTGGTTAATTTTACTAATTTTGCCCAAAATTCAACCTAATGAACCTTCCAAAAGCATTGATTTTATTGTTGTTATTAAGCAGTTCAACTGTTTTTTCACAACAAGACACATTAAGAGAGCAATTAAAAGAGGTAATTATCAAATCAAGCAGAATTGATTTACCTTTTTCTGAAAACTCCAGGACCATCACCATTATTTCTTCTGAAGACATAAAACAAAGTGCTACTACCAATATAGCCGATTTATTACAACAGTTTGCTGGTGTTGATATAAGACGTCGTGGAACCGCAGGAATGCAGGCCGATTTATATATTCGTGGTGGTAGTTTTGACCAGACCTTATTGTTAATTGATGGTATAAAAGTAGAAGACGCACAAACCGGACATCATACCATGAATATGGCTTTGCCTATAGAGGTTATAGAACGCATTGAAATCATAAAAGGACCAGCTGCCAGAGTTTTTGGACAAAATGCTTTTACTGGCGCCATTAATATTGTAACCAAAAAAAATCAGGAAAACCTGGTTTCTTTAGGAGTTCAGGCAGGATCTTTTGGTCAGAAGAGTGGCAAGGTAACCATATCAAGTGATTTAGAAAACTCGTCGCATTTAGTACATATTTCAAGAAATATATCCGATGGTTATCGTTATAATACCGATTACGATAATCAAAACTATTTTATAAAAAGTACGTTTAATAAAAAGGCCCTTCCAATTGATTTAATAACGTCCTTTTCTGAAAGAAAATTTGGAGCTAATGGCTTTTATGCAAGCCCTGCTGCGATTAACCAATATGAAGAAACACAAACCAGTTTAGTGGGGGTTTCAACTGAAATAAAAAATGAAAACCTCATATTAAAACCAAGCATATACTGGAAAAGAAATCAGGACGAATATATCTATGTGCGTCAGGATCCATCTATATACAGAAACTTACACATCACTAATAAAGTGGGAGGTGCATTAAATGCTGAATATAGCTCAAACCTAGGGGTGACTGGTTTTGGAATTGATATGGCTAAAGTGTATTTGTCAAGTAACAATTTAGGACAAAGAGAGCGATTTATGACTACTTTATTTTTAGAGCATTTATTTAAGTTAGCTGATGATAAATTAGATATCACACCCGGTATTGCTGTAAATTATTTTTCTGATTTTAAATTCCATGCCTTTCCGGGAATGGATATCGGTTATAAAATAAACGAGGACTTAAAAGTTTACGGAAATATTGGATATACCTACAGAATACCAACCTATACCGATTTGTATTACAGCGATCCTACAACCATTGGTAATGCTAATTTGAAACCTGAAGAAGCTATTGCTGAAGAACTGGGTATGAAATACAACAGAAATCAATTTAGTGCTTCTTTTGCCCTTTTTAATAGAGATGCCAAAAAACTTATAGATTACGTAAAAGAAACTATTGACGATCAATGGGAAGCTACCAATATAGCAGAATTAAATACAAAAGGTATTGAATTTAATTCTGCCTATAATTTCAAATTAGGAACCTTTAATCAATTGATTAACCTTTCTTATACCTTTTTAGAAGACGATATAAAAAACATCGATGTTAATTACTCAAGGTACTCTATCAATTCATTAAAACATCATGTTACTTCAAGATTAAGTACTAGTTTTATAAAAAATGTATCTCAAAGTATAGTTTATAAATATGCTGAAAGAACCAGTGGAGACAGTTATTCTGTGGTAGATGCCAGTGTAAATATTAATCTTAAAGCCTTTGAAATATCGATAGTTGCCAACAACATTTTTAATACAGAATATACAGAAACTAATTTAGTGCCTATGCCAAAAGGGAATGTGCTATTTGGACTGACATATAATTTTAAATAAGTCTCTTTCTGTTTTTTTATTGAACGCCGAAATTGGTGGGTTAAACCTGTTTGAAAATTTGTACATTTATCTATAAATTTTCTTATATGAAACAGTTAACGCAGCTTTTAAGTCTTATTGGTTTTCTTTTTATAACAACCGCCTTTTCACAAAGAGACCCTGAAATCTTCAGTAAATTTGAGTCTAAATTCTATGATGTAGAAGGTTATAAAATTAATGTAGAAGTTAAAGGATCTGGAGACCCTATTTTTTTTCTTCCTGGCGGACCAGGGAATTCGCATGATTATATGCAGGCCAATTTTGGCCAATATTACAAAACCAATACAGTTGTGTTCTTTGATTTTTTAGGACGTGGAAAAAGTGATGACGCTAAAGACAAATTAGAATATTCTGTTGAAAATGATGTGGCTTTAATTGAAAAATTAAGAGTTTTATTAAACTTCGACAAAATCTCTATTGTTGGACATTCTTACGGAACCGTACCTGCACAAGCTTATGCTATAAAATACCCGGATCTGGTAGATAAATTATTGCTTATAAGTGGTTTTCATGGCGGTGAAATGTGGCAGGCCAATTGCGATAGTTATAACCATTATGCTAAAACCCACTTCCCAGAAAAATGGAAACAAGTGGACTCTTTACGTGCGTTAGGGTATGTATCAAGTGAGGAGCCATTAAAGTCATTATATGCCAGCATTCCAACAAAATATGTGTATTATCATAATACTTCCATAAAAAGTAATGAACCTGCAGAACCCTATAGAAAATGGGCTGACGATGTGTATACAACCATAATTGGAAGAGATGGCGATTTTTATGTTAGCGGTAGTATGATTAATCAGGATTACAGACAACAACTTAAAAATGTTACTGCTAAAACCTTAATTGTTGCTGGCAGATATGACGGCGTTTCTACACCCGAGTTTAATTTCCAGTATAAAACATTTATGCCACAGGCACAATTTGTAATGTTTGAACAGAGCGGACACAACCCTTATTTAGAAGAACCTGAAAAATTCTATGCACTGTTTGATCAATTTTTTGATATAAAATAAAGCGTTTTTAATGGTAAGAATGGTCTAATTAGAGAAACAAGCAAGCCATTATTATAACCCAAAATAAAATAGTATTATAGAATAAATAACCTTTCATCTACAGCTACTTTAAAAGATCTTTGTTTTTATTAAATCTACTGCATTAATAGCGCTTTTTAAATAAAACTTATAATATATTTGCCTTATAAAAATATTACTCAAATCAAGCCATGAGCAGTATTTAAATGTTTGGTTTAACCCGCAATGTTTATTTTGCAAATGGCAAGTTACATTTAAAAAAATATTTAATAAAAATGAAAAAATTACTTTTATTAGTTGCTATTCTTAGCGTTTCACTTTGTAATGCACAGGCGTTTAAAGGCAACACAGACAACAAACTTCAAATTGGAACCAGTTTACAAAATAATGCTACAGGCATCAACGTAAGTTACGATTATGGTTTAGGTGAAAACATATCTGTTGGTTTGTCTGGATCTTACGCTTTAGGTCTTAAGAATGATTTGGATGCTAGTTTCGGAAACCGTTTTGATGCTAAAGTCCGTTTTAATGCCAACTTAGGTAATGTGGTTAATATTGATGATAATTTTGATATTTACCCAGGTTTAGACCTAAGCCTTAAAAATTTTGGTGGCCATTTAGGTATGCGTTATTTCTTTTCAGATGGCTTTGGATTATACACTGAGTTTAATTTCCC
>JAHEDS010000050.1 GCA_024641135.1 Flavobacteriales bacterium | reverse complement strand
TTTCCTCCGGAATTAGTTGGTAAACACGAAGTGTGTTTTCATTATTTTATGAAGTATTTAGAGGAAAGAAATGTTATTTATAAAAAGACTTCAAGGTTACTCTAATTAGAAAATAAGGAAGTTATTAAACGCTGAAATTACTACCTTTGGAACAGTAATAATAGCATTTAATAATAATCGATTTAGTATTAATAGATTAAAATGATAAAAAAAGTCTTTAAATATATTCTTAAAATAATTCTTTGGCTATTCGGATTTTCTATAGCTATAGTTATATTTTTTAAATGGGTTCCGGTACCCATAACACCTCTTATGCTGATAAGAAATATTGAACAATTACAAGATGACAAAAAACTGGTTTTAAAGCACGATTGGGTTCCTATTGAAGAGATTTCAAAAAACTTGCAACTGGCAGTTATTTGTAGTGAAGATCAAAATTTTTTAATTCATAATGGGTTTGATATGGACGCCATTGAAAAAGCTATTAAACACAATAAAAAAGGCAAACGAATTAGGGGAGCAAGTTCTATTAGTCAGCAAACAGCTAAAAATGTTTTTTTATGGCCGCAACGCAGCTGGTTTAGAAAAGGGATGGAAACCTACTTCACTTTCCTTATAGAATTGTTCTGGTCTAAAGAACGTATTATGGAGGTCTATTTAAATAGTATTGAAATGGGAAATGGGGTATATGGTGTTGAAGCTGCTTCACAGTTCTGGTTTAAAAAATCGGCTATAAAATTGAATAGAAATGAAGCTGCAGCCATTGCAGCCATTCTCCCTAATCCTTTAAGGTACCGAGCAAATCCAGCGACAAATTATATACAAGGAAGAAAAAACTGGATTGTGCGTCAAATGAATTTCTTTGGACCTTTAGATTATTCAAAATAATGAAGAACAACTTAGACGTTAAAAAACAGCTTTTTAATCAGTGCTTAAGTTTTGTTGATAACAGATTGTTAGCAGTAAAATCTACCATCGTTGACATACAAGAGTCATTAGATTCAGAAACCAAAAGCAGTGCTGGAGACAAGCATGAGACTGGACGCGCCATGCTTCAAATTGATTTAGAAAAGGCTGGGAATCAACTTGGTGAAATCCAAAAAACTAAAGATATTTTAAGAAAAATAGATCTTAATAAAACCTTAGAAACAGTTTGTTTAGGTAGTGTAGTTTATACCTCTAACGCAAATTATTTTATTGGTATTAGCGCAGGTACATTGACGGTAGATAATGTAAAATTTTATGCGGTTGCAAAAGACACGCCTATTGGACAACTGTTGGTAACCAAGCGTGCAGGTGATGAAATTAATTTTAGAGATCAGACATTTAAAATTAAAAAAGTATTATAAACTCAATTCTTTTGTATTGAGAGTGATATTTCCAATCCTTTCTTTAATTCTTTTTTATGCTCTATAAAAATGGTTTGATTATTTAGCAATGCTTCAATTAAAAAATAATTTCCCTTGTAATAAGACCGATTAACAATGGCTTTTAAATGTGATGATTTAACTATTTTTAATTGATTAGCATATACAATACCATAGTTTTCTAATATATTATACTCTCCAAAAAAAGAAGCTATTAGTTTATTTTCAGGGTTTTGATATAATTGTTGAGGAGTATTGTTTGCAATAATTTTGGCGTTGTGTAAAACAATTATTTTGTCTGAGTATGATAACACATCGTCCTTATCATGAGTAGCTACAATACAAGATATTTTCTTTTCTTTTAAGTATTTAAACAGGTTCCTTCGTAACGATTGTTTTTTAAAATTATCAATATGGCTAAAGGGTTCGTCCAGTAATAATAACTCGGGCTGCTTAGCAAGAGCTCTTGCCAAGGCTACACGTTGTTTTTGGCCTCCACTTAAATCTTTTACTTTTGTTTTTGCAAACAGTTTTAATTCAACCACCTCCAAAAGTTCCGATATTCTTTCTTGTTTTTCTTCTGGAAAAAAATTGGATAAAAATTCTCCAATATTTTCAGAAACTGAAGTGAAGGGCATCAAATCAAATTCTTGAGCGACATATTTAATGAATTCCGGACCGATGATGAGGTTGTATTTAGGCCCGAAAATATTTTTTTCATTCCAGATTATTTGTCCTTCGATTAAGTCATAAGTTCCATAAATTAATTTCAAAAGGGTGCTTTTTCCCGAACCACTTTCGCCAATAATAGATACATGTTCTCCCTTACTAACATAAAAGCTAATGTCTTGTAGAACAAGATCTTTTTTATAACTAAATGAGATGTTTTTGACCTGTAGCATGTTACAAAAATAGCATAAAAAAATCGCTTGAATTTCAAGCGATTTTTTCTTTTTTTAAAGTATTCGGTTATCCTTTAATTTTTTCGGATGCTTTACTTGGCAACGCTTTAAAACCCATATTATACAAGGTAAAACCAAAAATATCCGCATATTGTTCAATAGTTTTACTTACAGGTGTTCCGGCCCCATGTCCAGCATCTGTTTCTATTCTAATTAATGTTGGGTTTAAGCCAGTTTGCTTTCGTTGTAATTCGGCAGCAAATTTAAAACTATGTGCTGGTACCACTCGATCATCATGATCGCCAGTAGTCACTAAAGTAGCAGGATATTCAACACCTTCTTTGACATTGTGAACAGGTGAATAACCTTTTAAATATTCAAACATCTCTTTACTTTGATCTGAAGTACCGTAATCATAAGCCCAACCAGCCCCGGCAGTAAAGGTGTGGTAGCGAAGCATATCTAAAACACCAACGGCAGGTAAAGCTACTTTAGCTAAATCGGGACGTTGTGTCATTACCGCACCAACTAATAATCCGCCATTTGAGCCACCTCTAAGGGCTAAATAATTGTAAGAGGTATATTTGTTAGTAATTAAATATTCTCCAGCAGCAATAAAATCGTCAAATACGTTTTGTTTTTTCATTTGAGTGCCTGCATCATGCCATTTTCTGCCATATTCGCCACCACCACGTAAATTAGGAACTGCTAATATGCCTCCTTGTTCCATCCAAACTGCATTTGTAATACTAAAGGAAGGGGTTAAACTAATATTGAATCCTCCATAACCGTATAAAATGGTTGGATTATTACCATCTAAAACAAGCCCCTTTTTATAAGTAATCATCATTGGAATCTTAGTGCCATCTTTAGAAGTATAGAACACTTGGTTACTTTCATAATCATTACTATTAAAATCAATAGAAGGGCTCCAATATAAAGCAGCTTCCCCTGTTTTTGGATTTAATTCATAAATGCTTGAAGGAGTATTATAATTGGTAAATGAATAATATAAAGTGGTGTCTTCTTTTTTTCCTGAAAACCCTCCTGCAGAACCCAATCCTGGTAATTCAATATCTCTAATAAAGGTTCCGTTGAAATCATATTGTTTTACTTTCGACAAGGCGTCTACCATGTATTCGGCAAACAAATAATTATTTCCTTTTGAAATGTTCAGTACATTTTCAGTTTCAGGAATGACATCTTTCCAATTTTCAGGTATTGGATTAGAAGCATCAACACTTACAACCCGTTTGTTAGGAGCGTTAAGGTTTGTTACAAGAAATAATTTACTACCGTCATTATCCAGGATATAGGTGTCGCTATCTGTATCATTTAAAATGGTGATTAGTTTACTGTTTGGATTGGATAGGTCCTTAATAAATAGTTTATTCCCCGAAGTTGAAACTCTAGGTGTAATTACTAAATACTTATCGTCTTCGGTTACCGTACCATAGATATAACGATATTTTTCTTCTGGAGTTCCACCAAAAATTAAAACATCTTGTTTTTGAGGCGTTCCAAGTTTATGATAATATACTTTATGTTGGTCTGTTTTTGCTGAAAGCTCACTTCCTTTTGGTTTATCATAGCTAGAGTAATAAAAGCCTTCATTTTTATACCAGGAGGTCCCACTGAATTTAACATCTATTAAAGTGTCCCCAATACGTTCTTTAGTTTCAGCATCCATGACTATTATTTTACGCCAGTCACTGCCACCCTCTGAAATAGAATATGCCAGTATTTTGCCGTTTTTTGAAAAACTCATACCTCCAAGAGAAACTGTTCCGTCTTTTGAAAAAGTGTTAGGGTCTAAAAAGATTTCAGCTTCGGCATTGTCTTTTTTTCTGTAATAAACATCTTGATTTTGAAGTCCGTTATTTTTAGAATAATAGGTATAATCACCTTCTTTAAAAGGAGCTCCTATTTTTTCATAATTCCAAAGTTTTGAAAGGCGCTCTTTAAGTTCTTCTCTAAATGGAATTTTTTCTAAATAGCCAGACGTGGTTTTGTTTTGAGATTTCACCCAAGCTTCAGTTTGGCTACTTCTATCATCTTCAAGCCAGCGAAAAGGGTCATTGACTTGCTCTCCAAAATAAGTATCAACAGTATCTACAGTTTCGGTTACAGGGTAATTCACGGCTACTACTTTTTGGTCAGATGATTCATTTTTACAGGAAATAAATAAAATAAGTAAAAAAATGTATAAAATTGAATTTTTCATGATGTGGATTTTTACAAAAATACACAAAAAAAGCTTTTACATATAGGTGTAAAAGCTTTAGAGTCATTAAAAATAGACGTTATTTTATAAAAGACCTCGTTTAATTAAGGCTTCTCCAATTTGAATGGCATTAGTTGCTGCTCCTTTACGTAAATTGTCGGCAACAATCCACATGTTTAATGTGTTGGGTTGTGTTTCATCTCTTCTAAGGCGTCCCACAAAAACGTCATCTTTATCGTGGGCAAAAATAGGCATTGGGTATAAGTTAGTTGCTGTGTTGTCTTGTAAAACTACTCCAGGAGTTTCACTAAGTAATTTTCTAACTTCTGCTAAATCAAAATCTTGTTCAAATTCAACGTTTACAGATTCAGAATGCCCCCCTGAAGTTGGAATTCTAACAGCTGTTGCAGTAACAGAAAAGGATTTGTCGTTAAATATTTTCTGAGGTTCTCTAGCTAATTTCATTTCCTCTTTAGTGTAGCCATTATCTTCAAAAACATCGCAATGTGGTAAAGCATTTCTTCCAATGGGGTATGGATAAGCCATTTCACCTTTAATACCAGCAATTTCGTTTTCTAATTGTTTAACTGCTTTTACACCTGTTCCAGAAACGGATTGGTATGTAGAAACAACCACTCGTTTCATTTTATACTTTTTATGAAGTGGAGCTAAAGCCATTACCATTTGTATAGTTGAACAGTTTGGATTGGCTATAATTTTATCGTCTTTTGTTAACTCGTGCGCATTGATTTCCGGAACCACCAATTTTTTCGTTGGATCCATTCTCCACGCCGATGAGTTATCTATAACGGTAGTACCTACTTCAGCAAATTTTGGCGCCCACTCTAATGAGGTTCCTCCACCGGCAGAAAAAATCGCAACATCGGGTTTGGCAGCAACAGCATCTGCTAAACCTATAACAGCGTACTCTTTGTTTTTATAGGATAGTTTTTTACCTACAGAACGTTCTGAGGCCACTAACAATAATTCTGTAATAGGAAAATTTCGTTCCGCAAGAACTTTAAGCATTACTTCGCCAACCATACCTGTGGCACCGACAACCGCTACTTTCATGTTTTATATTTTAATTAAATCAGTACGCAAAATTAGGTATTAATTCTTTTTTAAAAAGTAAAAAAAGGCCTCGATTTTTTTAAACGAGGCCTTTTTAACAACAAATAACACAATGTTATTTAATTAACAAAACGTTATTTTTTAAGTAAATCTCTTATCTCTTTTAATAAATCATTATCAGATGGACCAGAAGGAGCAGGTGCAGGAGCAGGCTTTTTCATTTTGCCGTAAGCTTTTATTATAATAAACATAACCAGTCCAACAATTACTAAATTAACGAGTGTATTTATCCAGGCACCATATCGAATGGCATTTTCTGCAACAGCAGCTACATCACCATTTGCAGGGACCGCCGCAGTAAGGATTATTTTTAATTCAGCAAAATCAACACCACCTGTAAATTGACCTACAATAGGCATTACAATGTCATTTACAAAGCCGTTAACAACAGAACCAACAGCACCAGCCATGATTACGGCAACTGCAAATTCAATGACGTTACCGGTCATAATAAAATTTTTAAATTCTTTTAACATGATTTTAGATTTTAGTTAGTGAGTTACTAAAATAATCAAAAAAGTTATACTATTAACATTTGTTAACAAGCTTATTTCAAATAGGAACGTTTAACACGCTGAGAAATACTTGTTATGAGCTCATAAGAAATGGTATTTGCTGTTTCGGCTAATTGTTCAGCAGTGTGTTTTGGTCCAAACACAATCACTTCATCTCCTTCCTTACAGTCAATTTGGGATATGTTAACCATAATCATATCCATGCAAACATTACCAATGATTGGAGCTGGTTGTCCATTAATCATTACAAACCCTTTACCATTACCGTATTGCCTTCCAATTCCGTCGGCATGCCCAATAGGCAGCGTCGCCGTTTTCACTAAACTTTCACTTTTAAAGGCTCTGTTATACCCAACAGATTTCCCTTTTTCAATAGTGTGAATTTGTGAAATAATAGTCTTTAAAGTACTTATGGGTTTGAAGTGTATGTTTTCCTTTTTAGAATTCCCAAACCCATATAAACCAATGCCGGTTCGAACCATATCAAAATGAGCTTCTGGATAATTTAGAATACCTGAGGTATTACAGATATGAAGCATGGGCTTGTAGTCAAGCTTTGCAATAAAAAGATTAGAAAGATGCTTGAATGATTTTATTTGGTTTAAAGTAAAGTCTTTTTCGTCTAAATCTTCACTAGCGGCTAAGTGCGAAAATATAGATTTTACTTTTATACTGCTATTGGTGCTGAGTTTTGAAATCAAATATTCAATATCATGTTCTGAAAACCCAAGGCGGTTTAAGCCTGTGTTAAACTTAATGTGAATCGGATAATTAACTTGTTTTGCTTTAGAAGTTAAGGCAACAAACTCATTAAAAATTTTGATATTATACAAACTAGGTTCAAGACAGTTATCAATTATTAGTTGAAAATTAGTTGCCTGTGGATGCAGAACCAAAATAGGTTTGGTTACACCTGCTTTTCGTAATGCAACGCCTTCTTTTGCATAGGCAACAGCGAAATAATCAATATTTAATTTTTGAAGAAAAAGAGATATTTCATCAGCATCACTTCCATAAGCAAAGGCCTTAACAACCCCCATGATTTTAGTTTCCTTTTGAACTTTTGATCTAAGAAATTCAAAATTATGTTTAAGTGATTTTAAATCAATTTCTAGAATGGTTTCTTGCGCTTTAGGCATCGGTAGTTTTTGGTTTTGAAGGAACTTCTTCTGCGTCGTTAACCTTCATATTACGTACTTTATCACGCATCATGGCTTTATAAAAAGCAGCCCTGCTTAAGGGTTCATATTCTTCCACTTCACCTAAAAGAACCAGGTTATCATTTGTTGATTTCCGGTAACTATATTGTGCCAAATTTCCTGTTCTTGTACAAACAGCATGAACCTTGGTAACATACTCGGCAGTTGCCATTAAGTTAGGCATGGGACCAAAAGGATTGCCTTTAAAGTCCATATCTAATCCGGCAACAATTACCCGAACCCCTTTATTTGCTAAATCATTACAAACGCGAACAATTTCATCATCAAAAAACTGAGCTTCATCAATACCTACCACATCACACCCGTCTGCTAAAATAGGAATGTTGGCCGCAGCAGGAACCGGAGTTGAGCGAATTTCATTGGAATCATGAGACACCACCATAGTTTCATTATAACGTATATCAATAGCAGGCTTAAAAATTTCTACTTTCTGTCTTGCAAATTGGGCGCGCTTGAGCCTGCGGATTAATTCTTCAGTTTTACCTGAAAACATGGAGCCGCAGATGACTTCAATCCACCCAAATTGTTCTTTCTGATTTACGGTATTTTCGAGAAACATTTTGTAATTTTAACACTAAAACAAATCAAATATTCGTTTGTATAAAGGTGGCGTAAATTTATTAAAAATAAAAACCTAAATAATAGAAATCTAAAAATTAAAAATAATGAAGAAGAAGTTGGAGGCTGACTTAATGAGTATAGCTCATAGAATTCTAAAACTTGAAGGCAAAGAAGATATTATAAAAATGCATTTAGAAGCCCAAGTACTTTATGAAAAACTCTCAGTATTAAAGTTTGCTCACGAAAATTTTGAAGAGGATATTCCATCCATTGGAAACAATTCTTCTTTCTTTGGGATGCTTGATAATGCCTTTAATAACACCATAAGTGATACTATAGAGGTCGAAGATAAAATTTACATTAATCTGGATGAATCAAAAGAAGAATCTATCATGGAACCGGGAATGCAAACCATTAAAGATATGGTTGCTCAAATGCCTGTGGTAGTTCAAGATGAGGATACCGAATTAGATAAGTTACATTCAAAAAATGAAAGTAATAATGATGATTTAGAAAGTTTAACTGCCGCTTTTCTTAACATGCCTGTCTTTGAACCCCTTGCTAAAACAACAAATGGATTGAACGATGAAAAGAAATCTTTAAATGATAGATTAAAGCGCAATTCGTTAAATATTGGTTTAAATGATAAATTAGCTTTCATAAAACACTTGTTTGAAGGAGAAGCAGAAGATTATGAAAGAGTAATATCTCAGGTTAATACATCCGGTAGTTTTATAGAGGCAAGTAAACTTATTAAAAGTATTGTGAAGCCAGATTATAATAATTGGATAGGCAAAGAAGTTTACGAAGAGCGTTTTATGGAAATTATAGAAAGTAAATTTAATTAATGAGTAAACTTTATATTGTTCCAACCCCAATCGGCAATTTAAAAGACATGACTTTTAGGGCTGTTGAGGTTTTAAAAGAAGTCGATTTAATTCTTGCTGAAGACACCCGCACATCAGGGAAACTATTAAAGCATTTTGAGATTACAACACATATGCAATCTCATCATATGCACAATGAGCATAAAACAGTCGAAAATCTGATTCAAAAATTAAAAAGCGGCACCACTGTTGCTTTAATTAGCGATGCGGGAACGCCGGCTATTTCAGACCCCGGATTTTTATTAACAAGAGCCTGTATTGAAAATGATATAGAAGTTGATTGCTTGCCTGGAGCGACGGCTTTTGTACCTGCACTTGTAAATTCTGGTTTGCCAAATGATAAATTTGTATTTGAAGGGTTTTTACCTGTAAAAAAAGGGCGACAAACACGATTATTACTGCTTGCCGAAGAAACCAGAACCATTATTTTTTATGAAAGCCCACATAAACTTTTAAAAACCTTAGCTAATTTTTGTGAATATTTTGGAGACGACAGACAAGTATCTGTTTCAAGAGAACTTACCAAGCTATATGAAGAAACTATTCGAGGTACAGCTAAAGAGGTTTTAAACTATTATACGAACAAACCACCAAAAGGCGAAATTGTAATTGTTGTTGGCGGAAAGAAATAATGTTGTTTTTTACAAACAAGACTTAAACATGTTTACCTTTTTCCCAACCATGTTTTCCTAGGTATTGATTCCCACTTTCAATGGCTCCTTCTTCAACGGAAGTTCCCATACTATCATTCCATCTATTTAAATAACCAAACAAAGAGATAACCCCTAGCATTTCTACAATTTCTCCCTCATCCCAATATTCATATAACCGTTTTTTTATAGTTTCATCAACCGCATTTGGTACTTGGGAAGCGGCTAAACTAAAATCTAAAGCAGCACGTTCCGCTTCGTTAAAAGCAGGATGCGTTCTATAGTCCCAAATATTATCTAATTGCTCTTGTTCTGCACCATATCGTTCTGCGGCTCTTATGGCATGAGCCTGACAATACCTGCAACCTGTGGCATTACTACTTACCCAGGCTATCATTCGTTTTAAAGCAGAAGTCACTCTCCCTTCGTTTGCCATAACCGCTTTATTTAAGTTTATAAAGGCCTTGCTTATAGCAGGTCTACGCTGCATAGTAAGTACAGAATTAGGACAGAAACCTAAGGTTTCATTAAAAAATTCTGCCAGGTTTTTGGTTTCTAAATCGTGGTCTGCGGATAGTGGTTTAACTAATGGCATAGGATGCTTTTTTTAGTAAATTAATCTGTATTTTTGATACACACAAGTAACGAAAAATAATACAGAAATGACAAATCATATTACAACAACGTGGAAAGGAAATATGAAGTTTGAAAGTACCAATCCGTCTGGGCATAATTTGTTTATTGATGCAGGTCCGGAAAATGATGGAGCAGGTGAAGGATTCAGGCCAAAAGCATTAATGTTGTCGGCACTTGCCGGATGTTCAGGGTTAGATGTTGCTTCGCTGATAAAAAAAATGAAGTTAAAAGTTGAGGACTTTAAAATTGAAATTGATGCGAACCTTACCGAAGAGCATCCTAAATATTATGATAAAGTTATTATGGAATTTCATTTTTTCGGTAACGAACTCAATGAAAACAAGTTGCAAAAAGCGGTAGATTTATCAGTAGAAAAATATTGCGGTGTTATGGAAATGTTTCGTCAATTTTCCGAAGTAAAAATTAAGACTATTTTTCATAATCAATAACTAAAAATCGGTCTAAATAAATCGTAAAACTAAATGCGCTGGACTCTTAAATCCCAACCAGAATCTTCTAAAGTTGAAGTATTACAAAATGCACTTCAGGTAGAGCCTATTGTTGCAAAGCTGTTAATTGAACGAGAGATAGAAACATTTGATGAAGCTAAAAAATTTTTCAGACCTAGTTTAAACGATTTACATAATCCATTCTTAATGAAAGACATGGATAAGGCCGTTGCTAGAATAGAAAGAGCAATTACCAACAATGAAAACATATTAGTTTATGGGGATTATGATGTAGACGGTACGACCGCTGTTGCTTTAATGTCTTCTTATTTAAAAGCAAAGCACGAACTTGTTTTAACGTATATTCCAAACCGTTATGACGAAGGTTATGGAATTTCTTATAAAGGAATAAATTTTGCCTTAGAAAATGACTTTACACTTATTATTGCTTTAGATTGTGGTATTAAAGCAGTTGATAAAGTAGCTCATGCTAAAGAATTAGGGATTGATTTTATTATTTGCGATCATCATACTCCAGGAAATGAAATACCGGATGCGGTAGCTGTTTTAGACCCTAAACAAAATGATTGTAAGTATCCTTATAAAGAATTGTGTGGTTGCGGTGTTGGTTTTAAACTCATTCAAGCTTTAAATGAAAAGGAAGGAAAAAAAGTTGAAGATCTTGCTGAATATCTTGACTTGGTGGCTACGGCTATAGGCGCAGATATTGTTCCCATTACAGGAGAAAACAGGGTGTTGGCTTATTTTGGTTTACAAATTATAAATAGTTTTCCAAGACCAGGCATTAAAGCATTATTGGAACAGGTTAACAAATCTGAATTGACTATTACCGATGTGGTTTTTGTTGTGGCACCAAGAATTAATGCAGCTGGACGAATGAAACACGGCAATTATGCGGTGACGTTATTAATGGAATCGGATTATGAAAAGGCTCAAAAGTATGCTGTTGAAATTGATAATTATAATTCAGATAGAAGAGAAGAAGATAAACGTATTACGGAAGAAGCCCTTCTTCAAATAGAACAAAAGGGTGAGCAAAACAACTTTACAACGGTAGTTTATCAGGAAGATTGGCATAAAGGTGTTATTGGAATTGTAGCTTCCAGATTAACAGAAACCTATTACAGACCCACTCTTGTCTTTACAAAAAGCGGAGACAAACTTGCCGCTTCGGCACGTTCGGTTAGAGATTTTGATGTGTATAATGTTATAGAAGCATGTAGTGAATTTATTGAACAATTTGGTGGGCATAAATATGCGGCAGGATTGACAATGAAAGAGGAAAACTATGAGGCGTTTAAACAGGCTTTTGAAGATGAGGTCTCCAAAACGATAGATAGGTCTTTATTAATTCCTGAGATTAAAATTGATGCCAAAATAGATTTAAAGGATATTACCCCTAAATTTTATAGAATCATTAAACAATTTGCTCCATTTGGTCCAGAAAACATGACGCCTGTTTTTATGACCGAAGATTTGAAAGACACGGGCTACGGAAAACGTGTTGGGGAAGATAAAACTCATTTAAGAATGACTGTTACTCAACCCGGAGCAAATGCTTTGGTAGCTATTGGGTTTGGAATGGGAGATAAAGTAGATTTAATTACAGATAATAACTTATTTAAAGCAGTATATTCCGTTGATGAAAATGAGTGGAATGGGAATGTAAGTTTGCAATTAAAGTTAAGAGATATTAAAGCGAACGATTCAGAATAAATGGCAAAAAATGATCCTTATGCCGCATTGAGAATAAAGGAATTCAATGTTTTTTTATTACTCAGATTTGTATTAGTGTTTGGCTGGTCTATGCAATTTGTTGTTATAGAATGGGAAGTTTACAGCCTTACAAAAGACCCTTTATCACTTGGAGTTATTGGGTTAATGGAAATTATCCCAGCTTTTAGTATGGCCCTGTTTGCGGGACATATTGTTGATCAAAGAGAAAAAAGAAATCTTTTAGCTATCATTATAGCTGCTTTTTCATTAATTAGTTTTGGATTGTTTTTACTCACCTGGCCAGTAATTGTATCAAACTGGTCCACAAAAACGATTCTGTATTCTATTTATGCGCTCGTTTTTTTTGGTGGATTTTTAAGGTCGTTTTTTGGTCCAACTATTTTTTCGTTAATAGCACTTATAGTGCCTAAAAAATTATATGCGAATGCTGCCACCTGGAGTAGTTCTACCTGGCAAATGGCTTCGGTTTTAGGACCTGCATTTGCGGGTTTTTGTATAGGCTGGATAGGGGTTCATTGGTCTTTGTGTATTATTTTCGGGTTAGTTGTTTTATCGTTGATGATTCTGTCACGCATTAAGAAAAAACCTATTTTAAATCCAAAACTTGGAGAACCGGTTATTCAAAGTCTTAAAGAAGGAGTTCAATTTGTGTTTAAAACAAAAGCCATATTAGGAGCTATTTCTTTAGATATGGTAGCGGTTTTGTTTGGTGGAGCTGTAGCCCTTTTACCAATTTATGCACAGGATATTTTAAAAGTAGGTTCAGAAGGCTTTGGAATATTAAGGGCTTCTCCAGCGGTAGGCGCTTTTTTAACCATGTTAATTACGGCTTATTTGCCAATAAGTAAAAATGCTGGCTTGAAACTATTAGGAGCTATTTTTGGATTTGGCATTTGTATAATTGTTTTTGGGGTATCCTCTATATTTTGGATTTCAGTGATGGCCCTGTTTTTTAGTGGCGTAACAGATGGTGTCTCAATGGTTATTAGACAAACTATTTTGCAAATAAAAACACCAGATCATATGAGAGGCAGAGTGGCTTCTGTAAATTCTATGTTTGTTGGGTCTTCAAATGAGCTGGGTGCTTTCGAAAGTGGTTTAACGGCAAAACTTATGGGCACGGTAAATGCGGTTGTATTTGGAGGTGTTATGACATTAATTACGGTAGCAACTACAGGAATTATATCTCCTTCATTCAGAAAATTAGATTTAAGAAAAGATATTGAAGAGCACGAAAAGGATTAGTACTTTTTTAATTCCATAGTATTGCCATCAAAAACACCATAAGTGTAATGACTTATCCAGTCGCCTAGATTAATGTATTTTGAGGACTCATTGAGGGTAATTTCTAAAGGTAAATGTCGATGTCCAAAAACAAAAAAATCTCTGTGTTTTTCACTTAACTTTTTCTTGCTGTATTGAGCCAACCATTCATTGTCTTCTCCCAGAAATTTTGCGTCTTCATCACCAGAAATCAATTTATTTTTAACTGATAAATATTGTGCGATTCGCATACCTATATCTGGATGAACCCATCTAAACAACCATTTAAAAAAAGGATTGGTAAACACCTTTTTCATGCGTTTATAACCTGTATCTCCAGGGCCCAAACCATCACCATGACCAATAAAGAACGTCGTATTATTAAACACAAATTCTTCAGGCTTATGGTAAACAGGAATGTTTAATTCAGATTTAAAATAATCAGCCATCCATAAATCGTGATTTCCAACAAAAAAATAGATTGGAATTCCCGAGTCGCTTATTTCAGCCAGTTTCCCTAAGGTTCGGGTAAATCCTTTAGGAATTACCGTTTTATATTCAAACCAAAAATCAAACAAATCACCCAAAAGAAATATAGCTGCAGCATCTTGTTTTATCTCATCTAACCAAGCAACAAATTTTTTTTCTCTTGGTTTAGAAGCATCTGCTGTAGGGGCTCCAAGATGATTATCTGAAGCAAAGTATATTTTTTTGTCTTTGGGTAAAGTTATTAGATTCTTATTCATTATCGCTGGCGTACCACTCTGCAAAGGAGGTATCGGTTTCTTGAAGTTTTAAAGAATGCAATTCTATATGCTTGGGTAATCGGTTTTTAATTTTCTTAGAGAAATCTATAACCATCATTTCACTTGTAGGTTGATAATCTACTAATAACACATTATGTCCGCGGTCAGCCAATTCTTTAGCTAACTCTACATGAGGCGTATTTTTATTAAAAACAGTGGCATGGTCAAAGACATTAACAATCTCTTCTTTAACAATATGTTTTAAATCGCCAAAGTCTATTACCATTCCAAATTTTACGTTTGATTTGTCTTTAATTGGCTTACCTATAACAGTTACAGATAGTTTGTAACTATGACCGTGTACATTTTTACATTTGCCATCGTAACCATAAAGCGCATGCCCTGTTTCGAAAGAAAATTGTTTTGTAATGCGAATATTACCCATTTATAATAAATTAAAGCACAAAGATATTCTTTTTGTAAAAGCAATTTGGCTTTAGTGGTCATTGAATCTTTTTTTAAAAGCAAGAACCACTAAAAATAAATTCTAAGAAGCTTTATGCGAAAAGTGATTATCGTTTTTTAACTCGGTTAACAATATATATTACTACAAGCACTAAAGCCAGAATTAAAAATAATCCATTGCCGCTTAAAAAATTTAAAAAATCCATTAGTCTTTATTTATTCGGTTTTTATTATATCTGTAAATGGTATATGCAATAGCCACTAAAACTACAAAAGGAAGCATGGAGCCTATAAAAACACCAATTTCATAATTTGAATTAGGGGCTGTTTTTAATTTATCTTCTATATTAATGTCTTGTATAAGAGTTAGTAATAGCATTTAAGGTAAAATTAATTATCAAAGTTAATGGATTTATACAAGCGGTAAAAACACTTGCCTGAATTTTATTATGAGTGGAATACCTCTGGCAATAATCCAAAAGGTTATAGCAATAAATATGGCATATAGTTTTAAACCTATGGAGTCTAACCAAAATAATAGGGGTATAAAAACGAGAAAGGTTGAAAACAGCAGAACATTTCTAAGATATTTCATTTTGCCTAATCCTTTAAAAATACCATCAAAAATAAAGGCTAAAGCACATAATGGCTGCATTACTAAAACCACCCAAAATACTTCATAAAAAACATTCAATACTTTTGGGTCTGATGTGAAAATGTGTCCGATAGGAAAATAAAAAGCAGCACCAATTCCAGCCGTTATAATGCCAATAATAATTCCGTATTTTATCAGTTGGTTACTGAGTTTAATGAGCAGATTGTAAGATTTCGCACCAAATAATTTGCCCGACAAGATATTTCCAGCGCTGGAATACCCATCAATAACAAAGGCACCTAAAAACCATAAATTAATGGCAATAGTATAGGCAGCAATATACTCTGGTCCATAACTTGTTGCAAAAGCGCTGGCAAAATATAAAGTTACATTCAGCGCTATAGTTCTCACAAACAGATTAAGAATCATAAAAATAAAGCGTTTTATTTCATGATTAAATGGAAAACTAATTTTTAAAGGAATAGTTGTTTTTTTAAGTAAAAAAAACGCAGAGGCTAATGCCATAATGAATTGAGAGAATACACTTGCATAGGCAGCGCCTTCAATATTCATAGGGTCCAATGCGCCATCAATACCGTATACTAAAATAACATCTAAAAAAACGTTTAGTAAGGCGCCCATTATAGCAATAACCATGGGGTAATACGTGTTTTGCAACCCTCTAAATGCGCCAAAAACACCTATGGTAAAAAGCGTGAATGGAAAGCCGAACACTCTTATTTTATAGTATAAAACGCTATAGTCTAAAATTAAATCAGAGGCGTTATAAAGTTTAAAAATGGACCTTGCAAAAGGATACGTGAGTAATATTATTAAAATACTAATCGATGTAATTATAAAAATAGCCTGGGCCGGAAGGTTTTTTATTTGGTTTATTTTATTAGCACCAACATATTGTGAGACAATAGATGAAATAGCACTTCGAGTTTGCCCTAAAACCCATATAAGCATGGAAAGGAAAGTACTTACAATGCCAACAGCAGCCAAAGACTCTGTAGCGTTAATACTTATATTTCCAACAATGGCCGCATCTGTCAAAGACAACAAAGGTTCTGAAATCCCAGAAATTAAAGCGGGTATCGCTAATTTGTTTATGTTTTTAAAGCTTAAATCTGAAAGAGGTCCAATTCTAATCATTTTAATGTTTAATTTTGTATCACATTTTTATTGTAAATTTATTTTTTTAAAAATTTTTATTCATGAAAAATATATTAGTCCCTATAGGAACCTCTAAAAACACGGTTAGTCACTTACAATACGCTATTGATTTTGCCGAGGCGTTTGGAGCTAAACTTTATATTGTACACATATATAAGGTGTTTACAAAAACCGGAACTATGATTAATTTGGATCATATTTTAGAGCGTGAAGGTAAAGAATATTTAAATGAACTACTTTCTAAAGTAGACACAAAAAATGTAGAGATAGTAGCTAAAGCACTAAAAGGGAAAGTGGTTGATGTGTTAGAATTGGTTAGTAAAGTAGCTAATATTGATTTAATTTTAATTCAACCAAGAACAAACTCGGTAAAAGATGAGGTTTTTTTAGGTGAAACTTCTGGAAAAATAATCAAGCAAATGAATGGTCCTGCGTCACTTATTGTGCCGGAAGGATATACATATACACCAACAAAGCATATTTTAATGGCAATGAAATCGGCCATTATTAAAAAGGAGCATGTACTGGATCCTCTTAAATCTTTAAAAAATAAATTCAAGTGTAAAATTGATTTATTGTTAGTAAAAACCCCTTTTCATAAAGATGGAGATTTTGATGTTAATGACGAATTAACCGAATTAGTAGATTCTATTTCAAATACAGAAAATGCCACCACATTTCAAGGTGTATTAAGACATTATGAATCCCATAATCCAGACATGTTATGCGTTGTAAGACGTAAAAGAGGATTTTTCATGAAAAAATGGGAAAATAATGTAATTTTGAAAAAGGATTTTTCAAGTACAATTCCTGTTTTAGTTTTAAGTGAATTAAAATAATTATTGGGGATGTAGCTCAGTTGGCTAGAGCGCTTGGCTGGCAGCCAAGAGGTCGTGGGTTCGAGCCCCATCTTCTCCACTAATAATAGAAAGACTTTCAAGAAATTGAAGGTCTTTTTTGTTTTTTAAGCTTTTGAATACATTTAATTAAATGAACCCCTGCTAGACTTTTTATAATATGATTAATTAATATCGTGGGTTATAATGTCTAGTTAATTCTTTGTTCGCTCTTAATTTTTTCGTTTTCTAATTTTATTTCTATTCCATATTGCAGGATTTTTTCGAATACTGCTGCACTGGCCGCAACTACAATAGAAGCAAAAATAATTATAATGCATAATGCAAGAAAACCAGCAGGGTCGTCTTCTTTATCATGAAATATTTTTATGTATAGGCCGGCCATCATAATTAAGACACTAAGCACGATTGAACAATATTTTATGCTTCTTAAAGCGCTTAAAGGGTTTTGTGAAAACTCTTTATTTTGCCCAATATATCCAAGTAATTTGAAGGCTTTATATAGCGCCACAAAAAACACGATTGCTGTTGCGTATCCATATAATATGAATGGGTCTAAATAAATGCTTAATAGGTCTAAGTTTTCTGCTCTCCCTTCAATTAAGGGTAGCCAAATCATCATGGCAAGTACCACTATCCCAATTAGCACAATGACAGCCTGAAGAAATACTGTTAAACGTTGTTTCAAAATATGTTTTTATTGTTAAGGAGTAGTGTTCTCAATGGGTTTTATACAGTTTTAGCATTTGTATTACTTCTTTCTTTTATTGTTTTAATTCCAAGTACAAGTAGCGTTATAATCAATGCAACAAAAAAGGCTGTAGTTGTCATGCTTTTTACTAAGGTAAAGATATTCGTAGCATCCATTGAAATTTGAGACAAATTTGGGTAATTATTTAACATTGTAATAATTCCAAAATTTTCCGCATAATCAGCTATTCCGGCAATTATAGGTAGAAAACAGAGATAGAAAAATGGGGAGTTTAGTTTATTTAATTTTTTTAAAAAGTAACCAATCAATAAGCAATAGCTTACTCCAAAGAGAAAAGGATAAATCATATCGACAGGAAGTTGATTCGTTAAATAAACATATCTTCCGGTATCTCCTAAAGTCTCGAAAAGCCTGTTTATATATTCTGAATCGTACCCTAATGGCATCATGTCTAATAATTTCAAACCATTGGAAAAAGTCATTGTTTTTGGAATTGTAACCAACAGCATTATTGCGTAAACAATATTTGTTATAACAAAAAACAGCAGTACTTTTTTACCAGTTAAACCCCTATCAATAATCTCCTTTATTTTCTCCATTTATTTTTTATACACGGTGTTGTACTTAGTTTTAATGTCTAAAACTCCAATTATTCTAATATTCCATATTTTTTTCTTTGATTTAAACCATACTCAATAAATGAGCCATCGAAAAATTCTCTAAATGGATGTTTTAACAAATATCCAAAACCAGGTGATAGAACTACCCCTTCAACTAATGCTTTTCTAGAATTCCAATCATTTTTACTCAACATTTTGTTTTCATTCTGCAAAAATAAATTTTCAACGTGTCGTACTTCCGCACCAAATAAGTAAAAGCCATGATTCTGTTCTTCTTCAGATAAAGAATAGGGGTCAGCTCGAAATGTCGAAATTAACCTTGCTAATTCTTGAGATTGGCCAAAATTGAGCAGGATATTTATATCAAGCGCAGCGATTTCATGAAAAGATGATGCTTTTGTGGCTTTTGTACTCTCTCTAATTTGGAAGCCTACAAAAACCAATGAAATAATGACAGCAATTGCTGATATGATTTCAGCTATCAACGCATATTCTTCAAGTAGTTCTTTCATATTTATCTTTTTTTATATAGAAAAATCATATTTATTACTTCAGCATTAAGTTATTTCGATTTAAATAATTAAGCACAACGTTTATGTGTAAGGTACATTGCGTGTTTAAGC
>JAHEDS010000124.1 GCA_024641135.1 Flavobacteriales bacterium | reverse complement strand
GTATCAACCCCAAAAAGCGAACTTCCAAAAATTAGAAGGATTACTCCGTAGTATATCAAATAGCTAATAAAATGCGCTATAACAACTCCTTTTAACCCATATAAATCAATGAGGTAAGTACTTATTAGGTATAACATAATTACTAAAAATCCTTCAGTGACTAAGTAATGCCAAAACATTTTTTTTGCTAAAAACTGATAGGCAATTACCAAAGACAATACTTTTACAAAATCCCCCAATAATTGCCATAAAAATAAGTCTTCAACAGGTTGAAATTCCCTCGAAAAGATACCAACAACTATAAAAGGTTTTAAAAAGTAAATAAGTAATAACCCTAGTCCAAATACTGGCATTACCGTCTTATAAAAACTAAAGACCTCTTTTCTAAATTCTTTAATACCATCAATTTCCGAGAACCTAGGCAATATATAAAGTGCCATTAAAGAGCTTACTAACATTAAATAATATTTCGAAATTCTTGTCATTGCCTCCCAAAAACCAGCATCTTTATAACCAATGTTTTCAATAATATAAGAACGTATTCCTATTAAAACTAAAGGTAAAATAATTCCAGAAAATAAAGCCATCATAGTATATGGGCTCATCTTTTTTAGAAAATTTAAACTTATTTGTTTTACAGAAATCAAACTAACCAAGTTACGCCTATTTATTATAGAAACTAAGGTTATTAAACATATTAAAGACTCTGAAATGGCCACAGAAATTAACGCCCCTTGTATTTTATTCTGATAAATCAATAATAAAGTAATCGCAACAACTAAAATTTGGCCAATTATATTAATTACAATAAGCATTTTATAGTTTGAAAACCCATTCATTATTGAAAATGAAAACATGTTCAAAGCATAAAATGGCAGAACAATGGCGAAAATCTTTATTACATACGGGTAGTTATTGTATGTTGGAAAAATAATATCATTAATACTTTCTGCATTTAAATAGCAAAAAAATGACACCAGAATGGTTGTAATAAAACCAATATAAAATATGGTAGATAATGCTTTACTAAGTTTTACAACATTATCTTTAAACTCTGAGAAGTATTTTACAGCGCCGTTATAAAAACCCAGAATAGAAATGGTTTGAAAAGAACTTACAAAGTTCCTTAAATTTCCAATCAACGCCAATCCTTCAGCTCCAATAAAAACTGCAATTGCTTTTGAAGTTATAATTCCTGCAATTATTTTAGTTAATAAAGATACTGTTTGTAATGATGCTACTTTAACTAAAACATGTTTGTTAATGTATTCTATTAATTTCTTCAAAAAATATGTTTTTTATTCAGTATGAAGTAAACAGAAAATTACATTAAAAATTGCCTTACAATTTAAGTCCCTGTTATTTCAATAGTTTCAAATATACAAAATCATTTTAAGCTGTTTCTTTAAAAAACGCCTTTGAATTTGTATTTTGAAATAAAATATAAAAACTAATTTTTCTTGAAAAATAAGTAGTAAATATTAATCCCGAAAATTATGGTGTTGGTAATTATAATTGGCTTAGAAAGAGGCTCTAACATAAAACCATAAATAACAAAAACCAAGCACCCTATGGAATTTACTATTCTCAATTTAACTACATCTTTCATTAAAAATGAAATCAAAACAGTAGTCATTGCTAAATAGCCAACCCATTCAGTGACTGAAATCCCTAATATATCCATGGTTTATGCTTCCTATTTAATTTATTAAATAGCTTTATTACGCTTTCTTTCAACTTCAGTTAAGTAAATTTTACGCAAACGTAAATGCTTAGGAGTAACCTCAACATACTCATCTTTTTGAATATATTCCAATGCTTCTTCTAATGAAAATTTAATTGCAGGAACAATTTTAGCTTTATCATCTGCACCTGATGAACGGACGTTACTTAACTTTTTAGTTTTTGTAACATTTACAGTCATATCATCGCCACGAGAATTCTCTCCAATAACCTGACCTTCATAAATATCTTCACCCGGATCTACAAAAAACTTTCCTCTATCCTGTAATTTATCAATTGAATAAGGAATAGCCTGACCTTTTTCCATTGATACTAAACTTCCGTTTTGACGTTCTGGAATACCACCTTTTAACGGTTGGTATTCTTTATAACGATGTGCCATAATTGCTTCTCCAGCAGTAGCGGTCAACAAATTATTACGTAAGCCAATAATACCACGAGACGGAATCATAAACTTACAAATCATGCGTTCTCCTTTGGCTTCCATGCTCAACATTTCTCCTTTTCGCATAGTAACCATCTCAATTGCTTTACCCGAAACTTCTTCTGGTAAATCAATGGTCATTTCTTCAATAGGCTCACATTTAACACCGTTTATTTCTTTAATAATTACTTGTGGTTGTCCAATTTGAAGTTCATAACCTTCACGACGCATGGTTTCAATTAAAACCGATAAATGCAATACACCTCTACCAAATACCAAAAATTTATCAGCACTTTCAGTTTCACTTAAACGCAAAGCTAGGTTTTTCTCAAGTTCTTTATATAAACGCTCTTTAATATGACGAGAGGTTACGAATTTTCCATCTTTACCAAAAAACGGAGAATCATTAATTGTGAACAACATGCTCATTGTCGGTTCGTCAATAGCAATAGTTTTTAAAGCTTCCGGATTTTCAAAATCGGCAACAGTATCTCCAATTTCAAACCCTTCCAATCCAACTAAAGCGCAAATATCGCCGGCCTGAACAAGTTCCACTTTTTTACGGCCTAGTCCTTCAAAAACATGAAGTTCTTTAATTTTAGATTTTGTTATTTTACCATCTCTTTTTACCAAAGAAATGTTCATTCCAGTTTTTAATTCCCCTCTTTGTAAACGTCCAATCGCAATTCGACCTGTAAATGAAGAATAATCTAAAGAGGTAATTAACATTTGAGTAGATCCTTCTTCAATTTTTGGAGAAGGGATATGATCAATAACCATATCTAATAAAGGCTCAATAGTTGTAGTTGGTTTTTTCCAATCATCACTCATCCAGTTTTGTTTCGCAGAACCATAAACGGTTGGAAAATCTAATTGCCATTCTTCAGCACCTAATTCAAACATTAAATCAAAAACAGACTCATGCACTTCTTCTGGTGTACAGTTTTCTTTATCTACTTTATTAATAACAACACATGGCTTTAAACCTAAATCAATTGCTTTTTGCAATACAAAACGCGTTTGTGGCATTGGTCCTTCAAAGGCATCAACTAATAATAAAACACCATCAGCCATATTAAGTACACGCTCCACTTCCCCACCAAAATCGGCGTGACCAGGTGTATCAATAATATTAATTTTTGTGTCCTTATAAATAACCGATACGTTTTTTGAAGTAATGGTAATACCTCTTTCACGTTCCAAATCATTGTTGTCAAGAATTAAATCCCCTGTGTTTTCATTGTCACGAAATAAATGACAGTGATACATAATTTTATCAACCAGGGTAGTTTTTCCGTGATCTACGTGTGCAATGATTGCAATGTTTTTTATATTAGCCATAATAGTGCCTTATTTTAAGCGTGCAAAGGTACTTATAAATAATGGATAAATTATACAATACTTTTTTTTTGGGTATTCCTTTTGTTTAAATATAACAAAAGGGCGCGCTATGCACTGTATCTTTCTTGTTTTTAACACCTTAAAACAAGAAAGGATGCCGTTTCTATCGCTAATACTTTTAAAAATCCATATTCTTTTTGGTGCAACATATATTGCATAATAATCAAGTTATTAATAGTATCTTTGCGCAGAAATCAAAGAAATCTTTTGTTTATGACACTTACAGATGTTCCTAAATTAAAATATACCAACTCAAACAACTTTTTTTTGCTATGTGGCCCATGTGCTATTGAAGGTGAAGATATGGCTTTAAAAATTGCCGAAAAAGTAGTAAAAATTACAGACTCACTGCAGATTCCGTATATATTTAAAGGTAGTTTCAAAAAAGCTAACCGCAGTAGAATTGATAGCTTTACGGGAATTGGGGATGAAAAAGCTTTAAAAATACTTGAAAAAGTTTCTAAAACTTTTGATGTTCCTACTGTAACGGATATTCACGAAATTTCTGATGCGAGTTTAGCTGCACAATATGTTGATGTGCTTCAAATTCCAGCTTTTTTAGTACGCCAAACAGATTTAGTAGTGGCTGCTGCAAAAACAGGGAAAGTGGTTAATCTTAAAAAAGGTCAATTCATGAGCCCCGAAAGCATGAAACATGCCGTTCAAAAGGTAAAAGATGCTGGTAATGAGAAGGCCTGGATTACCGACAGAGGTACTATGTTTGGATACCAAGATATGATTGTTGATTTTAGAGGTATTCCAACTATGAGAGCCTTTGCACCAACCATTCTTGATGTTACCCATTCATTACAACAACCTAACCAGACAAGCGGTGTTACCGGAGGAAGACCCGACATGATAGAAACAATAGCCAGAGCAGGTATTGTTAATAATGTAGATGGGTTATTTATTGAAACGCATTTTGACCCATCAAATGCAAAAAGTGATGGTGCCAACATGCTTCATCTCGATTACCTGGAAAAACTTTTAACCAATTTGGTTACTATTAGAAAAACTATCAACACCCTTTAGTCTATCCTATTGAAAATTTTAAATGTATTTAAATCTTTTATAGTTTTAACACTTTGCCTGTTTACAACTATAAGCTTTGCACAAGACAAAACTCCTGAAAAATACACTTCAAAAAATAAAGGAAAGTTTATTATTAGTTGGGGTGGAAATAGAGAAACATTCTCAAAATCTGATATTACCTTTAAAGGTGATGACTATAATTTCACCATTCACGATGCAACAGCTATAGATAAACCTAAAGGCTGGCATATAGATTACATCAACCCGTCTAGAATAACGATTCCTCAAACGAATGTAAAAGTTGGTTATTATATTACCAACCATTATGTTGTTTCTTTTGGAGTAGACCATATGAAATATGTAATGAAACGAAATGAATCGCGTCGTGTTGAAGGTTTTATAAATTTACCAGATAATGAAATAGGCTCCATGTATAACGGAGAATATAACAATGACCTCTTTTTTGTTTCTGAAGATTTTTTAAAATTTGAACACACCAACGGGTTAAATTATGTGTATTTAGACATTGCAAGAGTTGATGATATATCAGGAATTTTTCACATAAAGAACACCGATAAGTTTCAAGTTAATTTTACCGAAGGTATTGGTGGTGGTATATTGTACCCAAAAACAAATACGACTTTATTACAAAAAGACCGTTATGACGAATTTCATTTGGCGGGTTATGGCATTTCAGTAAGTGCAGGAATTAATTTAACCTTTTTTAAGCATTTCTTTATCGAAACAGATTTAAAAGGAGGCTATATTAATATGCCAGATATTAGAACAACAAGTAATACCGCAGAAAGTGC
>JAHEDS010000049.1 GCA_024641135.1 Flavobacteriales bacterium | reverse complement strand
ATTACAGAGAGTTATTCTCAAAGAGTAAATTATAGAATTACAAATGGGTTCAATATTTTTGGAGGTATTTCAAAGTACAATATTATAACAGATAATTTTATTGTTGAACAAGGTGATGGGTTTTTAGGTGGAGCGGGGGCAACTGTCGATATCCCTCATAGATGGTATAATATAAGTTTTGGTATGCAGCTTTCAGAAAATCACCTTAAAATTGATGGTCGTTCTGGAGCGCTAACCAATGATTTAGCTTCTATTGAATACAAATTATTTGCCGCTCAAATTGCGTTATTGGGGCATATTAAGTTAATAGGTAATAATTTAACTATTGATGCGGGTCCCATGCTTCAGTACAACGGGAAAATGGAATTAAAAGATAAGGGGCAAAAGGCTTATTATATTAATAATTACAGCAATTTGTCTGCGACAGACATAACTAATATTTCTCAATTTAATATTAATGGCGCCATTGGGGCCACTGCGGGTTTAGATTTCATTAGACTAAAAGCCCAATATATCTATGGGTTTACTAATATTTTAAAGAAATTAAATACCGCAAACCTAGATACTTCAGGAAATGATAAGAGTTTTAAAGGGAATCAATCTATGCTGGTTTTGGGTGCATTGATTTGCTTTTAAAAACAGTTATAATTGAGAAATAGTTTTTTCTAAACGCTTTAAAGTTTCTTCTTTACCAATCATAAACATAATTTCGAATACATCAGGCCCCTGTAAAGCACCCACTAAGGCTAATCGTAATGGCATCATTACTTGTCCAAACCCTATATTATTTGATGTTATCCAACCTTTTATTTCTGTTTGAAGAATTTCTACAGAAAAATCATTTAAAGCTTTAATCATTAAATGCAGATCTGACAAATAGTCTTTGGTTTCTTCCTTAAAGGCTTTTTTCGATGCTTTTTCATCATATGTTTGCGGAGCCTTAAAAAAATAATGACTTAATTCCCAAAAATCACTTACAAAAGTGGCGCGTTCTTTTACAAGACCAACAACTAAGGCAATGTATTCTGTATCAATATTCTGTAACTCCTGGCGTTGGCTCTTAAATGATTCAGCGATAATGATATTATCTTGTTCCTGCATATAGTGATGATTAAACCACTTTATTTTTTCAGGATCGAAGCGAGCCCCAGCCTTATGAACTCGTTCTAATTCAAATGAGCTTGTTAATTCTTCAAGACTAAAAAGTTCTTGTTCGGTTCCCGGGTTCCACCCTAAGAAAGCTAAAAAATTTATCATTGCTTCTGGGAAATAACCATCTTCTTTATAACCTCTGGATATTTCTTCTGTATTTGGATCTTGCCATTCTAATGGAAAAACAGGAAATCCTAATTTATCACCATCTCTTTTGCTTAATTTACCCTTGCCTGTTGGTTTTAATATTAAAGGTAAGTGAGCAAATTGAGGAGATTCCCAGCCAAAGGCAGTATATAATTGTTGGTGTAAAGCTAATGATGGTAACCATTCTTCACCACGAATTACATGCGTAATTTGCATTAGATAATCATCAACAATGTTGGCTAAATGATATGTTGGCATACCATCACTTTTAAATAAAACTTTATCATCTAAAATGTTGGTATCTATCTTAATATCTCCTCTAATGATATCCGTTAAATGTAAGGTTTCGTCTTGAGGTGATTTAAAACGAATGACATAATCCTCGCCATTTTTTATTCGTTTTAAAACCTCTTCTTTTTGTAACACCAAAGAGTTTATTAACCTACCCTTTTCTCTGTTGTGCCAGTTATAAATAAAAGTTTTACCTTTTTCTTCATGGTTTTTTCTCTCTTCTTCTAGAGCTTCAGACGAATCAAAAGCATAATAGGCGTTTCCTGAAGCAATCAGTTGTTCAGCATACTGAGCATATATTTCTTTTCTCTCACTTTGTCTGTATGGCCCAAATCCACCATCTTTTCCAGGACCTTCATCAAAAGGAATATTACACCAATTTAATGCATTGATAATATATTGTTCAGCACCTTCAACATATCTGTTTTGGTCTGTATCTTCAATTCTAAGAATAAAAGTGCCATTATGTTTTTTAGCAAATAAATAATTGAATAGTGCCGTACGAACACCTCCTATGTGTAATGGTCCCGTAGGGCTGGGTGCAAAACGTACCCGTACATTTTTACTCATGCTTTGTAATTTTGCTGCAAAGATAAAAGGATATTTATTAATAGGAATATTTATCGAGGTATCATTTCGCGAGGAATGCGTTTATTCATTATTAGAAACCAAATTGGAGGAAGCATTGCTAACACCATAGATGTTGGATATCCATAGGGCATTTGTGGACTATCTTCATGACAGTCTAATATTTGGTACTTTTTTGAAGTTTTATAATGATGGTCACTATGCCTGGTTAATTCGTATAAGATAATCCTGCCAATTATATGATTGGAGTTCCATGAATGAATTTCGCTTACGCGCTCATATCTACCAGAATCTTTTTTTAAACGAAGCAAACCATAATGTTCTATGTAGTTAACAGTTTCCAGTAAAATAAACCCTGTTATTGCTGAGCTTATTGCAAAAACACATCCGTTTAAACCAAAAAATACATAGATAATAAATACATATAACAATTGAATAATTAGAAACCAAAACATATCGTTTTTTATAGATAAAAAAGGAAGTTTTTTGTTGTTTAATAAGCTTTTTTGGATTTTCCATGCGTTTATATATTGCCTAATTACTGATGTAAACCAAAAAGCATATACCGATTGATTGTAGCGGGCTGTTGCTGGATCTTCTTTAGTTGCAGCATTTAAATGATGGCCAAAATTGTGCTCGATGTAAAAATGCATATATAAAGATGGTAATAATAAGGCTTTTCCTAAAAAGCGTTCTTTCGTTGTTTGTCTGTGGCCCAACTCGTGACCAACATTTATTCCATTTGCAGCCAGTACAATTCCTAAAGAGATTATTAATCCAATAAACTCGTAATTTTCAAGTGTTGTGTGTTTGATTATATTTAAAATATAAAACAGCAGCCCATATACTATCAGCAGATTTATGTAAAGAAGCCAATCAAAAAACTTGTTTTTTAGTTTATTTGTAGATTCATTTAATGATAAGTTCTTAGAATCAATAGGAAATATTAATTCTAATAATGGAATAAAAATAAATGTAAAGAAAGGTGTTAAATAGACAAAAGAACCCCTGACCGAGAAACCAATTAGGGCCATAATTGGAATGGAGTATGCGGCTAAATATTTTAAATCTTTCATTAAGTTAATTAAATTTTTATTTGAACAGTTTAATGTAAGCGGCCTAATTATGTCAAATTTAGATAATTATTGCACAAAATAAAATTGTAATTTCGTGAGTTATTATTAGGGACGCTATTTAGATTATCAGAATCAAATTTGGACGGATTTAAAAACATACAGATAAAACTTGAAGGATTCATTAGGAAATATTACACTAATGAATTAATAAGAGGCACGATTCTTTTTATAACCTTTGGATTGCTTTATTTTATTACAACGGCTTTAATAGAGCATTTCATGTGGCTAAAAACCTACAACAGAATTTTTTTGTTTTGGTTGTTTATCGGTGTGGAAGTTACACTTATTTTAAAGTTTATAATCTTTCCCATTGCAAAAATATTTAAACTTAAAAAGGGGATTAATAATGAAGACGCTTCAAAAATAATTGGAAAACATTTTCCTGAGGTAAGCGACAAATTATTAAACGTCTTACAGTTAGAAAAAGATGGGGAAAGAACGGAATTACTTTTAGCTAGTATAAATCAAAAAGCTTCGGAATTAAAACCTGTTCCATTTAAATTGGCCATTAATTTTCAAGGAAATCTTAAATATTTAAAATTTGCAGCCATTCCTGTAGTAATTATTTTATTAACATTGCTAACTGGAAGGTTTAATTTATTTACTGATAGTTTTGATAGAGTGGTACACTATAAAAAGGCTTATGAACCACCAGCTCCTTTTCGTTTTCATGTTGTAAATAAGGATTTGAAGGCTGTTGAAAACGCTAATTTTAAACTTATGGTTTCGGTTACTGGGGAGGTAATCCCTGAGAATGTAGAAATTCTTTATAAGGAACAATCTTATTTTTTACAACAGAATAATAACGGACTATTTGAGTATGTTTTTACCCGGCTCACGGAGAATTTAGAATTTGAATTAACGGCTAATGATGTAGTTTCTAGACCTTATGTTATCCATGTTGTGCAAGCGCCATTATTATTAGATTTTGAGATGGAACTAAAGTTTCCTGCTTATATCAAGAAGACAGATGAGTCTTTAAAAAGTACTGGTAACGCTATTGTTCCTGAAGGGACTAATATAGTTTGGAAACTAAATACTAAATCGACTGATATGGTTAATATGTTTTCTAGCGATACCGTGGCATTTGTTAATAGGGGTGATGATAGGTTCGAGTTATCTAGAAAGGTTTTTAATAATTTAAGCTATAATTTAAGCACAAGTAATAACAATTTGAAAAACTTCGAAAACATGTCCTTTAATATCGAGGTTATAAAAGATGACTATCCAGAACTTAATGTTAGGGTTCAAAAAGACAGTATTGATTTACAGACACTTTATTTCTATGGACAAATTAATGATGATTATGGTTTTTCTAAATTACAACTAGTTTATTATAAGACAGATAATGAACTTGACAAAAAGTTTTATAGTATACCGTTTTCAGGAGGTAATTTTTCTGAATTTATTACAATATTTCCAAATTATCTAATTCTAGAAGAGGGAGTGAGTTATAACTTATATTTTGAAGTTTATGACAATGATGCAATTCATAATTTTAAGGGAGTAAAGAGTAATGTTTTTAGTTACAGAATGCGAACAAAGGAAGAGGAGGAGGATAAAAGGCTTAATGAACAATACGAATCAATTGACGGGTTAAATGAATCTTTAAAAAAGTTTGAAGGGCGTGAAAACGAAATAGAAGAATTGTCGAATACTCAAAAGGAGAAATCTGAATTAAATTTTAATGACAAAAAAAAGCTTGAATCGTTTTTAAAAAGGCAAAGAGAACAAGACGAAGTTATGAAGAAATTCAGCGAGCAATTAAAGAATAATCTTCAAGAATTTCAGAAAAATAATGGTGATAAGGATGCTTTTAAAAAGGATTTAGAACAACGATTTCAAGAGAATGAAAAACAACTAAAAGAAGATGAAAAGTTGTTAAAGGAATTTGAGAAACTACAGGAAAAGATCAACAAAGAAGAATTTTCAAGAAAGCTTGATGAATTAGCTAGAAACAATCAAAACAAAAAACGAAGTTTACAACAACTGCTTGAATTAACAAAAAGATTTTATGTAAGTAAGAAGCTTGAAAAGCTACAAGAAGAAATTGGAAAGCAAGCTATTGAACAGGATAAATTATCGGATGCTACGGATAAAGATAATACTAAGACGCGGCAGGATGCGTTAAATGAGGATTTTGATAATATTATAAAAGAACTTGATCAATTAGAAAAAGACAATAAGGCGCTTAAAAAGCCTTTAGAGATTGAAAGAGATAAATTGGATGAAAATGAAATTAAACAGGAGCAAAACAATGCTTCAGAAGAGCTAGGTAAAGAAGAGAATAGACAAAAACAACAGAACAATCAGGGAGAAGAAAAGGATAATCTTCATAGAACGAACGCTAAGAAGAGTCAAAAGAAAGCAGCTCAAAAATTAAAAAAGTTAGGTCAGAATCTCCAACAATCTATGCAAATGAGTGGAGGAGAACAGTTGCAGGAGGATGTTGATATGTTACGTCAGATTTTGGATAATTTATTGTTGTTTTCTTTTGATCAAGAATCTCTTATGAATAAATTTAATGGTATTGATTTAAATCATAGTAAATACGCTAGTTATTTAAGAAATCAAAATGGTTTAAGAGAGTATTTTAAACATATTGATGATAGTTTATTTGCCTTATCGTTAAGACAACCGAAACTTTCAGAAACGGTTAATAAGGAAATATCTAATGTTTATTTTAATATTGATAAAGCCTTAATACAATTTGCAGATAATCAATTATTACAAGGTGTTTCATATCAGCAATACTCAGTAACGGCCACCAATAATTTGGCGAACTTTTTAAGTGAGGTTCTTGACAATATGGAAGAACAACTAAATCCTTCTCCGGGAAATGGTAGCGGTAAGATGGATTTGCAGTTAGAGGATATTATTATGAGCCAGGAGGAGCTGAATAAACTAATGGAGGACGGTATTAAAGAAGGGGAAAAGGGACAAAAAAATGGTCAGAAAAATAAAGACGGTGAAAATGGAGATGCAGAGGATGGTAAGAAAGGAGAAAATACGGGAGGTAATAATTTTGATGACGGAGCACTTTATGAAATTTACCGTAATCAGGTTGCTTTAAGAGAAGCGTTAGAGGAAAAGATGGCAAAAGAGGGTAACAATAATTCCGGTTCTAATCTTTTAAATAAAATGGAAGAGGTGGAATTGGATTTATTAAATAAGGGTTTTAATAAGGAGACATTAAATAAAATGATGGAATTGGAACACCAGTTATTGAAACTTGATAATGCTACTTTAAAACAAGGGGAGGATTCAAAAAGAGAGTCAAAAAGTAGTTTAGATCTTTTTGAAGAAAATTTAATTAAACAAAATCAAAGAGCAAAAGAATATTTTAAAACTATCGAAATATTAAATAGACACGCTTTACCTTTGCAGCAGAGTTATAAAATTAAAGTACAGAATTATTTTAAGGAAATAGATGATTAATTTTAATTATGAAACGGCTTTTTCTTTATTGAACGAGAAAGTTATTGAGGAGTGGATTACTGGGGTTATTATTAAGGAGGGTTTTAAACTTAATGAGATTAACTATATTTTTTGTGACGATAATTATTTACATAAATTAAATGTAGAATTTCTGAATCATGACACCTTAACGGACATTATTAGTTTTGACTATACTGTCGGTAAAATACTACAAGGCGATATTTTTATTTCTGTTGAACGTGTTGCAGATAATGCCTTAGATTTTGGAGTTCCTTTTATAGAAGAATTAAATAGGGTGATAATTCATGGTGTTCTACATTATTGTGGTTTTAAGGATAAAACGGAAAAGGACGCTGCTATTATGAGAGACAAGGAAAATCAATGTCTTAAATTATTAATTTCTTAACCCTGTTTAGTATTATATTTGCCGGGTATAAATTTGGTTTGTTTTTTTATGTTCCACGTGGAACATAATTTTTATTTAGGAATATTTATGTTTAGTGAAATTTATGATGTTATAGTTGTTGGTGGTGGTCACGCTGGTAGTGAGGCAGCGGCTGCGGCTGCAAATATGGGAAGTAAAACCCTACTAGTTACAATGAATCTTCAAAATATTGCTCAAATGTCCTGTAATCCGGCTATGGGGGGTATTGCTAAAGGACAAATTGTTCGAGAAATTGATGCTTTAGGTGGGTATAGTGGTATTGTTAGTGACACATCTGCTATTCAATTTAAAATGCTTAATAAATCTAAGGGTCCTGCAATGTGGAGCCCAAGAGTACAAAGTGACAGAATGAGATTTGCTGAAGATTGGAGACTGTTATTAGAACAAACTCCTAATTTAGATTTTTATCAGGATATGGCATGCGGGTTATTAATTGATAAAAATAGAGTTGTTGGGGTTAAAACGTCTTTAGGTATTGAAATAAAATCACGTTCTGTGGTCTTAACTAACGGTACGTTTTTAAATGGCTTAATTCATATTGGGGATAAAAATTTTGGGGGTGGACGTGCTGGTGAAAGGGCGGCTACCGGGATTACTGAGCAATTAGTTTCTTTAGGTTTTGAGTCTGGAAGGATGAAGACCGGAACACCTCCACGAGTTGATGGAAGATCTTTAGATTTTTCAAAAATGATTGAACAACCCGGAGATGTTAATCCTGAAAAATTTTCATATTTAGATATTACAAAGCCATTAAAGGAGCAGCGGTCTTGTTATATGACTTATACTAGTTTAGAAGTTCATGATTTATTGAGAGAAGGGTTTGATAGGTCGCCAATGTTTAATGGACGTATTAAGAGTTTAGGTCCGAGATATTGTCCATCAATTGAAGATAAAATAAATCGTTTTGCTGATAAGGATAGACATCAATTATTTGTTGAACCGGAAGGTTGGAATACAGTTGAAGTTTATGTAAATGGTTTTTCTACATCGCTTCCAGAAGAGGTCCAGTTTAAAGCTTTGCGTTCAGTGGTTGGGTTTGAAAATGTTAAATTTTTTAGACCAGGCTATGCCATTGAATATGATTATTTTCCACCAACACAATTGAAACATACTTTAGAAACTAAAATAATTGACGGCTTGTATTTTGCTGGTCAAATAAATGGAACAACAGGTTATGAAGAAGCGGCTTCCCAAGGATTAATGGCGGGTATAAACGCAAGTTTAAAAGTGCAGGAAAAAGATGCTTTTACATTAAAAAGAGATGAGGCTTATATTGGTGTTTTAATTGATGACTTAATCACTAAAGGCACAGAAGAGCCATATAGAATGTTTACCTCAAGAGCTGAGTATAGAACATTATTACGTCAAGACAATGCTGATTTAAGGTTAACTCCTAAAGGTTACGAGTTGGGTTTAGCAAGTGAAAAACGACTTAAACGCATGGAGGAAAAACATAATGAAGCCGAGAAATTTGTTAAGTTTTTCGAGAACACTAGCGTGAAACCAGAAGAGGCTAATCCAGTTTTGAAATCTAAGGGATCAGCGCTAGTTAAACAATCCGACAAGATGTTTAAAATATTCTCAAGACCAAATATAACAATTGATGATGTTAGAAAATTTAGTGCGGTTGAAAGATATATCTTGGAAAACAATTTAGATGATGAGGTTATTGAGCAAACAGAAATTCAGGTTAAATATTCGGGGTATATTTCAAAAGAAAAAAACAATGCTGATAAATTGAGCCGTCTTGAATATGTTAAGATACCGGCAAATTTTGACTATTCTCAAATCAAATCGATGAGTTTAGAGGCTAGGGAAAAACTTAAAAAAATACAACCAACTACTGTTTCCCAAGCGTCGAGAATTAGCGGGGTTTCTCCAAACGATATTTCTGTTTTATTGGTTTACATGGGAAGATAAAAGTTTGTTCCACGTGGAACATGATTATGGTTTTGTTAATATTTTAAAAAATAGTTAAAATAATTCGTGAGTAACACACAAACAAAAAACATCTATTTAAAAGTCAAGGATCATTCTGTTTCGGGGGAAACATTTGAATTAATTTATAATAACGAATTTGATTTTTTACAAACACATCCAACACCTTCTTTAGGGGAATTGCCAAGATATTATAAAAGTGAAGACTATATTTCTCATACTGATTCTAAAAGAAACTTGTTTGAAAAAGTATACCAATTAATTAAAAAGTTTTCACTTCAAAGAAAACTAAAGCTTATTAATTCTTTTTCCCATGAGGGTAAAGTAATTTTGGATTTTGGTTGTGGAACAGGAGATTTTTTAAAACAAGCCAATAAAGATGGCTGGGCAATTTTTGGAATTGAGCCGAATAACGAGGCGAGGAATCTTGCTAATGTAAAAACAAATAATGTGGTGTTTAACTCTGAACAACTTTCTAAATTTAAAGAAGAAAGTTTTGACGTTATTACTCTTTGGCATGTATTTGAGCATTTACCTAATTCAACAGAATACCTTTCAATATTTAAAAAATTGTTAAAACCAAACGGCCACTTAATTATTGCGGTTCCAAATTATAAAAGCTATGACGCGTTGTTTTATAAAAAGTATTGGGCTGCTTTTGATGTACCGAGGCATTTGTGGCATTTTTCTAAATCATCAATTATTAAGTTAGCCACTTTAAATGGGATGAAGGTTTTTAAAACGGTTCCCATGTTTTTTGACTCTTTCTATGTGAGCCTTCTTTCCGAAAAATATAATTCAGGAAAGATGAAAGTTATAAGGGCTTTTGGTGTCGGTTTGCTATCCAATTTAAAAGCTTTGTCCTCAAAAGAGTATTCCTCCTTAATTTACTGCATAAAAAAGGATAATGACACAAAATAAGGGTCGCCCACCTCTTTATTTGAGTTAAAACAATTGACTAGCTGTTAAAAACTCTTACCGCTCTTAAATCGCTTAAAAATAAGCCTTGATCAATAGTATTTAATTATTAAAAACAAAAACTACAATAGTATTTATTTATAGTTAAAAAACCAGATAAATTCGGAAGCAAATTTTGTTTTAGTTTGCTACTTTTGTTCAACTTAAAAACAAACAAATGAAAAATATAATTTATGCAATAGCGCTTATGATGCTGCTAGCTTCTTGCCAAAAAAATCAAAAAATAGGATTTGTTGATAATGGCAAAATTATTAATGAATATCAAAGCAAAAAAGATCTTGAAGCAAAGTATCAAGCCAAAGATGCAGCTTTCCAAAGAAGAGCTGATAGTATAGGGCAGGCTTTTCAAACGGAAGCTCAATCTTTTCAGGATAATGCAAATAAGATGAGCCCTAAGGCGCAACAAGAGAAATACCAAGAGCTAGGTCAAAAACAACAATACTTGAAACAACAAATGCAAACGGAACAACAGGAAATCCAGCAAGCATTTCAAACAGAAATTGACACATTGATAGTTAAAGTTAAAGATTATGTAAAAGACTATGGTAAAACAAATGGTTATACCTACATCTTAGGAACAAGTGATGCATCTGCAACGGTCTTATTTGGTACAGAAGAAAATGATTTAACACAAACAATTTTGGATGCTTTAAATAAGGAGTATAAAAAATAAATTTAAGTTATTGATATACAGGAATATAGGGGGTGTTAAATTTTATTTAACACCTTTTTTTATGAATAAAATGAAAATGCCTTGGGGATTAAAGAGACATTAAAACTACCAGATCCGATTATCTCACCATCTGCTTGAATACATAAAGATTCGTTTTGATGTACATCTATAATAATGGAGTTGCTTTTAAATGTTGACACCTTTTTATTATAAACGATTTTCCCATTAAATAATCTTCCTAAATTTTTAATAATTTCAATCTTAGTCAAATTTTTAGCAAGACTAATATCAAAAAGGCCATCGAAAGCGTTTGGGGATTCTGTTAGTTGCATTCCCCCCCCCGAATACTTACAAAGTCCAATTAATATCATTAGCGTTTTGTTGGAATACATCTTCGAGTTAATTTGCACGCTCGAATTAAAATTTTTAAAATGAAACAATCCTATCACAGCAGCAAACAAATAAGATAACGACCCAAGATATTTTAGGGCATGCACTTTGCTCGACACATAACCATCAAATCCAATTCCAGCTAAATTATTAAAGTAAATAGGGTTTTGGCTTTGCGATTTTATTTTAATTTTCCCGAGGTCTTGTTTAGAGATATTTCCTTTTAAAATAGTTTTAATGGCGGTATTAATGTCTTGTGATATTTGATGCGTTTTAACCCAATCATTTCCGGTACCAATTGGAATCATCCCAACATTAATAAGGTCTGATGAAATTTTATTTTGAGACATAATACCATTAATAATATTATGAAGAGTTCCATCACCACCTACACAAATAATATTGGTATAATTGTTTTCAATAGCCTTTTTAACAAGTGCAATACTGTGTTTAGAATATTCAGTAAAAGCAAACTTAAAATCAAATCCATGTAGCTCTAAAAGACCTTTTATTTCAGGCCATTTCTTTTTAGCTTTTCCATTTCCTGATGTGGGATTTATAATGACAAACCACTTTTTATTAACGGCAGCCATTAATCAGTTTTTTTATGAAGTAAACGAGTAAGTTTAATCGACAAATCCGTCAATATTATTTTAGCATTTCCATTCCTTTCGATATGGTAAATGGCATCCTGAAGTTCGTTACTAATTTCCAAAATATTAGCATTATGAACAAAAGGCGCAAATTTTTCCAATTTAAATGTCTCTGTTTTGGGTTCTAGATAAACTAAATCAGAAGCGCTATAGTTTAATAATAAGGCCTGTCTGAAAAAGTTTAAACAAAACATTAAAAACTGTTTTTGCGTTTCCCTACCGGTTTTGGCAATATCCTCACTCCAAAGAATTAAATCATGAATTGCAGCTTTATTCCCTTTTGCTTTAAAAGCGCTTCGCACCCAAAAAATAAACCATTCTTCAAATAGTATATCTTCAGAATCTTGATAAATGAGATCACAAGCTTTATTAAAGTTGCCGTCGGATTGATGCGCAATTTTTGTGGCAACAGACTCTTCTATACTGTAATGTTTAATAAGACCTTGCTTAATAGACTGCTCAGAAAGAGGAGGAAAATGAAGCAATTGACAGCGCGATTTAATGGTATTAATTATTTGTTCTTCGTCTTCAGTAATCAGAATAAAAACTGTTTTACTAGGAGGTTCTTCAATAAGTTTTAATAGTTTATTGGCACACGAACTATTCATTTTTTCTGCCATCCAAATCAACATCACTTTATACCCACCTTCGTATGATTTTAATGACAATGATTTAACAATTTCTAAGGCTTCGTCAACACCAATTTGCCCCTGTTTATTTTCTACCCCTAATAGTTTATACCAATCAAATAGATTACCATAAGGCTGTTCTTTTAACAGCTGACGCCATTCTTCTAAATAATTATTAGATACGGGGTGACTTTTGGCTTTATCACTGGTAGTAACAGGGAAAGCAAAATGTAAATCGGGATGAGAAAAATTATTAAACTTTAAATTACATGACTCATTGCCTATTGCGTTCTCTCCGTTAGTGTTTGAGCATAGTAAATATTGAGCGTATGCAATAGCCATCGGTAAAGTGCCACTTCCTTCTGGCCCAACAAATAACTGCGCATGAGGAACTCTGCCATTATCAACACTATGTGTGAGATGTTTTTTTATGTAATCCTGACCTAATATATCTTCAAAAAGCATGAAGCAAATATAGTTTTTTTATAATTCTTTATTGCTTCAATCGTTTTCGTAAAAAAACACATTTTAAACCTCTATTTAATTATTTACATTTGCTAAATAATAAGCGCTGTAAAATATTGTTTATCAGTAAAAAAAGGAGTGTGCTTATATAATTTAAAACCAAAAAACATTAAATATAAACGAATGAAAACGCTAAACGATTATAATTTTAAAAACAAAAAAGCTCTAATTAGAGTTGATTTTAACGTTCCATTAAACGAACAGTTTGAAGTAACAGATGCCACCAGAATAGTTTCTGCAAAACCAACAATTATTAAAATTCTAGAAGAAAACGGGAGTTGTATTTTAATGTCACATTTAGGAAGACCGAAAGGTGTAGAAGAGAAATACTCGCTTAAGCATATAGCTCAAACAGTTCAAGATATACTAGGGGTTGAAGTTAAATTTATAGATGAGTGTGTAGGGGAAAAGGCTGAAACAGCAGCAGCAAACTTAGAGCCCGGACAAATTTTATTGCTTGAAAATTTACGTTTTCACAAAGAAGAAGAAGCCGGAGATAAAGGTTTTGCTGAACAACTTTCAAGGCTGGGAGACATCTATGTAAATGACGCATTTGGTACAGCACATAGAGCACACGCCTCTACAACTATTGTGGCCGAATTTTTTCCCAATAATAAGTGTTTCGGGTATTTATTAGCTCAAGAAATAGAAAGTATTGAAAAAGTAATGAAGACAGGTGAAAAGCCAGTTTTAGCAGTACTGGGAGGAGCTAAAGTATCTTCAAAAATTACTATTATTGAAAACATTCTTGACAAGGTTGACCATTTAATTATTGGAGGCGGGATGTCTTTTACATTTGTTAAGGCCCAAGGTGGTAAAATAGGAAATTCTATTTGTGAAGACGATAAAATGGAACTAGCTCTTGATATTTTGAAACAAGCAAAAGAAAAAAACGTACAGGTTCATATTCCGGTTGATGTGGTAGCTGCTGATAAGTTTAGTAACGACGCTAATACTCAAATAGTAGATATAGATAAAATTCCTGATGGCTGGGAAGGTGTAGACGCCGGACCAAAATCCGTAGCTATATTTCATGACATCGTTTTGAAAAGTAAAACTATTTTATGGAATGGACCTTTAGGTGTATTTGAAATGGAAAATTTTGCAAAAGGAACCATCGCTTTAGGAAATTCCATTGCTGAAGCAACAAAAAGTGGCGCCTTTTCATTAGTTGGTGGAGGTGATTCTGTGGCTGCCGTAAAACAGTTCGGTTTCGAAGACAAAGTAAGTTATGTGAGTACTGGAGGTGGAGCTATGTTGGAAAGCCTTGAAGGAAAAACATTACCAGGTATTGCGGCTATTTTAGAATAAAACAACTAAAATTTTATAATTAAGCCAAAAAATACGATTTTCGCAATATCATCGTTCAGTAATAAATTAAACTCAAATCATGATATTGCGAATTTTATATATATTTTTTTTATTAGGGAATATTGGATATTGTTTAGGGCAAACCAATAATTCCATAACTCCCAAAAAGGTTACGGTTTCAGATTCATTAGTTGATGGAAGTGAAAACCTTAGCAGGATAATTAAAGCTGAAATAGACAGTATTTCGGCCTTGAGTTTTCTAGACAATGACAACGCATCTACCATAGATAAAAAATGGCTAGAAGAATTATATGGCAATGATTTATATGACACAATTTATAAATCTATTACAGAATTAACTTATGATGAAGTTGAATACCCAGAACTTTCAACTGAACTACTAAAGGAAAGATTAAAAATCTTAGACACTAAAACTCCTTTTAATGTAGAATACAACCCAGGTTTAGAGAGCGTTATAAAATCATATTTAAAAAACCGCAGAGAATCTCTTCAAAGGCTCATTGCTTTGAGCGCTTATTACTTCCCAATGTTTGAGAGGGAATTAGACAGCCATGATATTCCGTTAGAAATTAAATACCTGGCTATTGTAGAATCCGCGTTAAAGCCAAGAGCAAAATCCAGAGTCGGAGCTACAGGATTATGGCAGTTTATGTATAATACTGGTAAAATGTATGGACTAGACGTAAGCAGCTATGTTGATGAAAGAAGCGACCCTATTAAATCTACTGAAGCAGCTACAAAATATTTATCAAAATTATATGAAATTTTCGGCGATTGGGATTTAGCTTTAGCGGCGTATAATTCGGGGCCAGGAAATGTTACAAAGGCGATTAGACGCTCTGGTGGATATCAAAATTATTGGAACATTAGACACAATTTACCTCGTGAAACAGCGGGCTATTTACCAGCCTTTTTAGCAACCATGTACATTTTTGAATATGCAGAAGAGCATGGTTTTGTAAAGGCCAAACCAGAATTTGTTTATAAAGAAACAGATACTATTAGAGTTAAACAAATGATTACTCTAGACCAGGTTTCAGAAATCACCGGAGTTGATATTGAAGAGCTTCAATTTTTAAACCCTTCTTATAAATTAGATATCATTCCGTATATTAAAGACGAAAACTATACACTTCGATTGCCAAGGAATGTTATAGGGCCTTTTGTAAATAATGAAAACGAGATTTATGCTTATGCTAAGGCAGAATTTGATAAAAGAGAAAAACCATTGCCTCAGTTTTTTGAAGCCGAAAGCAAAACCATATATCGTGTAAGGTCTGGAGATTTTTTAGGGTCCATTGCAAGAAAATACGGAGTACGTGTTAGTCAAATTAAACAATGGAATGGATTAAGAAGTAATAATATTCAAATTGGCCAAAGGCTTACTATTTACCCCAGAAAACCTTACATAGCTTCAAATTCAACAAAAAGCACTAGTTCTACGGTAAAGCTTAACGCTAATAATATTACCTATTATACCGTGAAGGCAGGAGACACCCTGTGGGCGATATCTCAAAAATTTTCTGGAGTTTCTGTTCAAAATATTAAAGATTGGAACGATATTAGTGGTAATCATTTAAAACCGGGAATGAAACTTAAAATATCTAAGGGATAAGTTCCTTTTAAATTGAATTTATTATGAAAAATGTTTTTTTAATTGCATTAATTGTAGGGCTAATCTTTTCTTGTGGAGATGAGAAATCAAAAAACCAAAAAATAATATCAGCTTCATCTGGAAATCTTAATAATGTTTCTGTGGTTGTTGATAATGATATGTGGAGCGGTTCTGTTGGTGAGGCGATTAGAAATACACTAGGGGTAATAATTGATGGTCTGCCGCAAGATGAGCCCATGTTTAGTATGAATCAGATTCCACCCTCTGTGTTTAGTGGGTTTGTAACAAAAAACAGAACAGTTTTTAAGGTTGAAACAAACAGTAAAATCTCCTTATCGATTTTAGAAGATGTATATGCTAAACCACAGCGAGTTGTAGTGGTTTCGGGACCAACAAAGGAAGCTATCGTTAACGAAATAACAAAAAATGCTTCCAAAATTGTTAATGCTTTCAAAAATGAAGAGCTTAAAGAAAAACGAAGACGTATTAATTTATCACTTCATAATGATAAATCAATTGAGGATAAATTAGGGGTTAGTATCAAGTTTCCTACAGCTTATAGAATAGCAAAAGAAGACAAATCATTTTTCTGGATTCGAAAAGATATTAAAACAGGGACAATGAACCTCATGATTTATGAGCTACCTTATAAAGCTATTAAACCAAGCGATAGTGTTGTAAACACCATTATTAAAATAAGAGACTCAATAGGAGAAAAATATATTCCAGGGCCAACCGAGGGCTCTTATATGATTACAGAAAATGCTTATACCCCTTTTCATTTTAAAACAATATTGGATAATAAAGCTACATTAGAAACCAAAGGGCTTTGGGATGTTAAAAACGCCTTCATGTCTGGGCCTTTTATTAACTATGCAATTGATGATAAAGCAAATAACCGCTGGGTTGTTGTAGAGGGATTTGTTTTTGCCCCTTCGGTGGAAAAAAGAGATTACATGTTTGAACTTGAAGCGATTATTAAATCGATAAATCTCAAATAAAGAATAAAATGAAATAAAAAAAGCCAACACACTGTGTTGGCTTTTTTTATTAAAAGAAGTCATTATTCTTTTTTATCGTCTTTTTTATCGTCCTCTTTACTGGCATCTTTAAATTCTTTAATACCACTTCCAAGGCCTCTCATTAATTCAGGTATCTTTTTTCCTCCAAATAATAATAAAACAACTACTACAATTAGAATAATTTGAGGTGCTCCAATTACTAACGGTAACAACATATTTAAACTCATAATACATGTATTTAAGCAACAAAGTTAATAATTAAACTTTAATTATTTCGTTTTAACGATAAGATTAATATCAAGAGCACAAGCTCATGCGATAATTTTAATTAATTTTGTTTTCAACATGAGCAAAAAAAAGAAAAAAAATTCAAGAATTACCAGTAAATTACTTGATAAGTATAGGCTGGTTGTGCTAAATGAAGAAACCTTTGAGGAACGAATTTCATTTAAGCTCACAAGGTTAAATGTTTTTGTTTTAGTGTCTTTGTCAATCATCATATTAATTGCATCAACCACCATATTAATAGCGTTTACGTCTTTAAGAGAATATATTCCTGGATATTCCTCAACAGCATTAAAAAGAGAAGCTACCGAGCTTAATTATAAAACGGATTCGTTACAGCAGGTAATCATAATGAATGAGAAGTATTATGCCTCTATAAAAAAGGTGTTACAGGGCGATCAGAGCATAGTAGATTTTAATAAAGATTCTATAATTCAAGCCGTTAAGCTGGAGGCTAGTGATGTAGATTTAAACCCAATACCCGAAGACTCCCTTTTACGGCAAAAAGTAGACAAAGAAGACAAATACAACTTATTTGAATCTGCTACTTCCGCCACTAATTTTGTGTTGTTTCCACCGGCAAATGGCCCAATAAGTGAATCTTATAATTTAAAAGAAAAGCATTATGCTGTCGATATTGTGGTTCCTAAAAACACGCCAATAAAAGCAACGGCAGATGGCATTGTGATTTTTTCAGAATGGACTGCAACAACGGGATATGTAATCATTATTGAGCATAGCTATGGGTTAATATCTGTTTATAAGCATAATGCCTCATTAACTAAATCGCAGGGTGATTTGGTTAAAGCGGGAGAAGTTATTGCGGCCGCCGGAAGCTTAGGAGAGCTTTCAACGGGACCTCACTTGCATTTTGAGTTATGGAATGACGGTTACCCTGTTAACCCAACAAACTTTATAGATTTCAAATAATGTGGTCAATAAAATCAGCCCTTGCAAAACCATTTGCAAAACGAATTTTTAAAAAAACTCAAAAGTGGGCTAATAACCCAATTGAAACTCAAGAAAAACTTTTTCAGGATTTAATAAGTACCGCCACCGAAACCAAATTCGGTAAAGATCATGATTTTGTAAGCATTAATTCTTATTCAGATTTTTTAAAAAGGGTACCAGTTAGAGATTATGAGGCTCTTAAACCTTATGTTGAAAAAGTTGTAAAGGGAGAAGAAAATGTGCTTTGGCCAGGAAAACCTATATATTTCGCAAAAACCTCTGGCACTACTTCAGGGTCAAAATATATACCAATTACAAAAGATAGCATGCCTTATCATATTGAAGCAGCAAGAAACGCTATCCTTCTTTATATTCATGAGACCGGTAACACCAAATTTGTAGATGGCAAGATGATTTTCTTGCAAGGAAGCCCAATTATGGAAGAAAAAAACGGTATTCAATTAGGCAGACTCTCTGGAATTGTTGCCCATTACGTTCCTAAGTATCTTCAAAAAAACAGACTACCTTCCTATAAAACCAATTGTATTGAAGATTGGGAGACAAAAGTAGATGCCATTGTGGAAGAAACCTTACCAGAGAACATGACAGTAATTTCAGGTATTCCTTCGTGGGTTCAAATGTATTTTGAAAAGCTGCAACACAAAACAGACAAAAAAATCGGCGATATTTTTAAAAACTTCAACCTCTTTATTTTCGGAGGGGTTAATTATGAACCTTATAGGGCGAAGTTTGAAAATTTAATTGGAAGAAAGGTAGATAGCATTGAATTATACCCAGCAAGTGAGGGGTTTTTTGCATTTCAGGATAAACAAAATGAAAAAGGAATGCTGCTTCAGTTAAATTCAGGGATTTTTTATGAATTTATAAAAGCTGACGAGTTTTTTAATAAAAACCCCAAACGAATAAGTATTAAAGATGTAGAATTAGGCATTAATTACGTGTTAATCATTTCTACAAACGCGGGGCTTTGGGCATATAATATTGGCGATACAGTCGAATTCACCTCCTTAAAACCTTATAAAGTAATTGTTTCTGGTAGAATAAAACACTTTATATCGGCCTTTGGTGAACATGTTATTGGGAAAGAGGTGGAACAAGCTATGTTAGAGGCGACGGCAAACACAGATATTAGGGTTACTGAGTTTACCGTTGCGCCGCAAATTACAACGGAAAAAGAGTTGCCATACCATGAATGGTTTGTTGAATTTGAAAATGAAGCAACAGACCTGAAAGAGTTAGAACGAAAAATCGATGAATCCCTTCAAAAACAAAACACCTATTATTTTGATTTAATTCAAGGAAAGGTATTACAGCCACTCAAAATAACTAGGGTTAAAAAAGGCGGATTTCAAGAATATATGAAGTCTATAGGCAAGTTAGGGGGTCAAAATAAAATACCGCGATTATCGAATGATAGAAATATTGTAACGGTATTTACAAAGTCAAATTTGGTTATATTGTAGTATATTTGCTACGCTAAAAACACTTCATGAAACAGAAAAAGAGACACGAACGCACAAGAGCTCAGGAAAGCTCAAACGCCATTGAGCGTATGTATATAACTATGCGTCACTTGTTTAATAGAGGTTTTTATAAACCAATGGGTATTTCGGGTGAAACTTTAAGGCAATCTTTATTACTTCTGCGCCCCGAAATATATGGATCAATAGGAGAAGAAAAGGCAGAATTAAGTGGGTTACTTTATGTTATTGAAAGGCTTCCTCAAGGAATAGAAGAGTGTACATTTATAAATTTAACTAGCGATGAGGGTTATTCTAACTCTCATTTTAGACCCATTATTCCAGAAAAAAGAAGAAGAAATTGCTATAGGATTGATTCAGAGCAAATGAATATTGAAATCACACGAGGCAGGTCTGAAATTTATGATATTTTAACGCACCTTACATTTCTTTTTGTTGAATCTCATAAAATAAGTAAGCGTGTTTTGATTGATGAAATTGGATCAACCACTAGGGATTGGATAAAACTTGAAAACGCCGTTTTATCGCGAAAAAAACTTACCCAACAGGAACGAGAAATAGCCATTACGCATATGGCAAATATATTAGGGAGAACGTTTAATGAGTTACAGGATGTTTATCCTGATTTCGCAACTGAAGCACAACCAGAACGCTTATTACATATTGTATATTGGTTAGGAAAACTGGCTATTGAAGAGCAGATAAACAACAATAAGCGCACAGTAACCTTTAGTCCTGTTTTAAGAGAACGATTAGGGCACCATATTCATGGTGAGATTTGGGCGGATAATATAAAGGAGGCACTAAATAAAAG
>JAHEDS010000123.1 GCA_024641135.1 Flavobacteriales bacterium | reverse complement strand
AAATAAAAAAGCCTTTCAACAACTTGAAAGGCTTGATTTTACTAGTGGTCCCACCTGGGCTCGAACCAGGGACCACCTGATTATGAGTCAGGTGCTCTAACCAACTGAGCTATAGGACCGAAATTGGCTGCGAATTTAATACTTATTTTGTAACTCTACAAGAAATTTAAGCGTTTAAATAATTTCCTGACAAAGCTCTATAAGTACCCCATTGGTGCTTTTTGGGTGCAAAAAGACAACTAGTTTATTATCAGCTCCTTTTTTGGGTTTTTCATTAAGAACAACAAAGCCCTCCTCTTTTAATCGCTTCACTTCATTTTCAATATCCGCAACATCAAATGCTATGTGGTGAATTCCTTCTCCCTTTTTCTCAATAAATTTAGCAATAGGGCTTTCTGGATTAGTTGCTTCCAATAATTCTATTTTATTGGGGCCTACTTTAAAAAACGATGTTTTAACACCTTCGCTCTCAACAGCCTCTGTTTTATAATGCGATTCGCCAAATAGCTTGGCAAACAAACTGTTGGATGTTTCTATGTTTTTAACAGCAATGCCTATGTGTTCAATTTTATTCATTTATTATCATTTAAAGGAAGATACAAATTTTGTAAATCAAAAGTAAGATAATCTTTAAATATCCTCTATTTTTGCATCATGGAAGAAAGTCAAAGACAAAAGAAAATAGCCTCGGTATTACAACGTGATTTAGTTGATGTATTACAAAGCGCTGCAACACAGGGTGGTATGCAAGGGATTCTTATATCGGTATCAAAAGTGAAAGTGACTGTTGATTTATCGGTAGCCAAGGTCTATTTAAGTATTTTTCCCAACAATAAAGGCAAAGAATTAATGGAGGGTATTAAATCCAATGCGCCTTTAATTAAACATGAAATTGCACAACGTACCAAACACCAATTACGCCGAATGCCTAAACTGGAGTTTTTTATTGATGACTCTTTAGAGTATATGGATCAGATTGACCAATCATTAAAAGGAAAAGACAATCCTATTAAAGACCCGAGTATTTTAGATAAACGCAAAAAGTCTTAATTGAATGTATCTTTATACATAGCCAAACGCTATTTACGCTCTAAAAGCAGTAACAATGCGATTAATTTTATAACTATTATTGCAGGTATTGGTGTTGTTTTAGGAGCGGCTTCACTATTTATTGTGCTTTCTGGTTTTGCGGGCCTAAAAGATTTTACTCTTCAGTTTTCAAGCATAGTTGATCCCGATTTAAAAGCAGAATCTAAAATTGGAAAATCCTTTATTTTAAAAAATGACCAAACCTTAAAATTAAAGGAATTAAAGGAAGTTGCTTTATATTCAAAAATTATTGAGGAACGCGTTATTATTGCTTCTGATGATAAAAATGATATTGTTACTTTAAAAGGTGTTGATGAATCCTTTCAAAGCGTAACAAGTATAGACTCTGTTATTGTGCAAGGTAGCTGGTTTTCGCAAGAGGCTAACCAGGTTGTTGTTGGTTGGGGAGTTTCCAACAATTTGTCATTGGGTGTTTTTGATTATTCCAAAGTATTAAACGTGTATGTGCCTAAACCAGGAAAAGGACAAATTACTTCGACCAAAAACGCCTTTAACTCTATTCGGGCTGTGAATGTTGGGGTATTTGATATTAATGAAAAAATTAATGATACTTACGTGTTTGGGTCACTTGATTTAGCCCAGCACTTGCTCAACTACAAAGAAAATCAAATCACAGGAATTGAATTTCGACTTGTGAATGGGGCTGATGAAAATTCGGCCAAAGAAAAAATTCAGGCAATATTGGGAGATAAGGTAATTATTAAAAACCGAGCGCAACTAAATGATGCCCTTTATAAAATGCTAAACACAGAAAATCTGGCAGTCTATTTAATATTCACACTAGTACTTATTATTGCATTATTTAATGTTATTGGCTCTATCATTATGATGATTCTTGACAAGAAAAAAACATTAAACACCTTATTTAACCTTGGCGCTACTTTAAAAGACATTAAGCGAATTTTCTTTTTTCAAGGAAGTTTAATGACGCTCATCGGAGGTTTAATTGGAATTATATTAGGCTTTTTAATAATTTTATTACAACAATCATTTGCGCTGGTAATGATTACTCCTAGCTTACCTTATCCTGTAACTATTAAAGCCGAAAATTTTGTGATCGTGTTTTTAACTATTTCTGTACTAGGTGTTTTAGCCTCTAGAGTAGCTTCGGCAAGAATTACAAAATCATTGGTAGAAGCGCATTAATGCTGCTTAAACAAAATTCTGTTTTACTCTGTAAACTGATAATCTGAAAAGTTTTCAAGCACCTCATCAAATGCAGCAAACACGTCTTCCGAACGGTCGCTGGTCACCATTTTAGTGCGATACTCTTTAAAATGTGGAATCCCTCTAAAATAATTAGTGTAATGTCTTCTAGTTTCAAAAACCCCTAAGGTTTCTCCTTTCCAGTCAATAGCCATTTGTAGATGTCTGCGAGCTGCTTCCACCCTCTCCTCTAAAGAAATAGGTGCTAAATGTTCTCCTGTTTTAAAAAAGTGTTTTACCTGTTTAAAAAACCAGGGATTACCAATACTAGCCCTGCCAATCATAGCACCATCAAGACCATAAGAATCTCTCATTTCCATAGCTTTTTCTGGTGAATCTACGTCGCCATTTCCAAACACAGGAATGTGCATTCTAGGATTATTTTTTACATCTGCTATAGGTCTCCAGTCGGCATTTCCTTTATACATTTGAGCTCTAGTTCTGCCATGAATGGAAATTGCTTTACAACCCACGTCCTGAAGTCTTTCGGCAACCTCAACAATTCTAATAGAATCATGGTCCCAGCCCAGACGCGTTTTAACTGTAATAGGAATATTGGTGCGTTTAACCATTTCGGCTGTTAGTTGCTCCATTAAACAAACATCCTTTAAAATACCTGCACCCGCACCTTTACTAACTACTTTCTTTACTGGACAGCCAAAATTAATATCAATGATATCTGGTTTTGATTTCTCAACAATATCTATGGTTTGAAGCATGCTCTCTAGATTTGCACCAAAAATCTGGATACCTACAGGTCGCTCTTTTTCATAAATATCTAATTTCATAACACTTTTAGCAGCATCACGAATTAAACCTTCACTTGAAATAAATTCAGTATATACAACATCGGCGCCTTGCTCTTTGCATAATGCTCTGAAAGGCGGATCGCTTACATCTTCCATTGGTGCTAACAATAATGGAAAATCGGGTAATTCTATGTTGTCTATTTTAACCACAATTTTATTTTGGTTTGCAAAAGTATTGAATATGAATCAAATATCAATAGCCCATACTAAAATCCTTCGAATTGAATTTTCAATGACGGTAAAAATTCACTACTTAAAAAACAATCCCAATTACAGATAAATTCATCTATATTTGCAAATTAAATCTAGGGTTAGGTTGTTTTTATGAAGAATATAAGGAATTTTTGCATTATTGCACATATAGATCATGGTAAGAGTACGCTTGCAGACCGTTTATTAGAATTTACGGGTTCTGTAACCGACAGAGAAAAACAAGATCAGCTTTTAGATAGTATGGACTTAGAGCGTGAACGAGGAATTACTATTAAGTCTCACGCTATTCAAATGGATTATACCTATAAAGGTGAACAATATGTTTTAAACTTAATTGACACTCCGGGCCACGTTGATTTCTCTTATGAAGTATCTCGTTCTATTGCTGCTTGTGAAGGCGCTTTACTTATTGTAGATGCTGCACAAAGCATTCAGGCACAAACCATTTCTAATTTATATTTAGCATTAGAACATGATTTAGAAATTATTCCTATTCTAAATAAAGTAGATTTACCAAGCGCGAATCCTGAAGAAGTTACAGACGACATAGTAGATTTACTTGGGTGTGACCCTTCTGATGTTATTCATGCCAGTGGTAAAACCGGTTTTGGTGTAGATGATATTCTCACAGCCGTTATTGAACGTATTCCGGCACCAAAAGGGAATGTTGACGAACCATTACAAGCTTTAATTTTTGACTCGGTCTACAACCCGTTTAGAGGTGTAGAAACGTACTTTAGAGTTATTAATGGGTCTATTAAAAAGAACCAGCTAGTTAAGTTTATTGCAACCGGGAAGACCTATAACGCTGATGAGGTAGGGACTTTAAGATTAAAACAATTTCCAAGACCCGAAATTAAAGCAGGTGATGTTGGATATTTAATTACAGGGATAAAAGAGGCTAAAGAAGTTAAGGTTGGAGACACCATAACAGATGCTAAAAACCCTACTAAAAATGCTGTTTCTGGTTTTGAGGACGTAAAACCTATGGTGTTTGCGGGTATTTACCCTGTAGACACTGAAGATTATGAAGAACTTCGCGCATCTATGGAAAAATTACAGCTTAATGACGCGTCATTAGTCTTTCTTCCCGAAAGTTCTGCGGCTTTAGGTTTTGGTTTCCGTTGTGGGTTCTTGGGAATGCTTCATATGGAAATTATACAAGAACGATTAGAGCGTGAGTTTGACATGACGGTTATTACTACGGTTCCTAACGTGTCTTATCATGCCTTTACCAGAAAACATCCAGACCAAGTTATAATTGTAAACAACCCAAGCGATCTTCCAGACCCATCTGGCTTAGACCGTGTTGAGGAACCTTATATTAAAGCTTCCATTATTACAAAATCAGATTTTGTTGGTAATGTTATGTCGCTTTGTATTGATAAACGTGGAATTATTACCAATCAAACGTATTTAACGCCAGAGCGTGTAGAGCTTAATTTTGATATGCCTTTGGCAGAAATTGTATTCGATTTTTATGATCGTTTAAAAACTGTTTCAAAAGGTTACGCTTCTTTTGACTACCATCCAATAGGTTTGAAACCTTCAAAATTGGTGCGTGTAGATATTCTTTTAAATTCACAACCCGTTGATGCCTTATCGGCCTTAATTCACGCAGATAACGCCCAAAATATTGGGAAAAAAATGTGTGAAAAGTTAAGAGAATTAATACCACGTCAGCAGTTTGATATTCCAATTCAAGCGGCTATTGGTGCTAAAATCATTTCAAGAGAAACCATAAAAGCCTTGCGTAAGGATGTAACAGCAAAATGTTATGGCGGTGATATTTCCAGAAAACGTAAGCTCCTTGAAAAACAAAAAAAGGGTAAAAAACGTATGCGTCAAGTAGGAAATGTTGAAATTCCTCAGGAAGCATTTATGGCTGTTTTAAAATTAAATGATTAACAACCAAGCAGTTTTTAGAGTACTACTTTATGCTGTTTTATAATTAAAATAACATAGAAAGCGCATCAATCAAGATTGATGCGCTTTCTTTTTTAACTCCCTTTTCTATTTAAATTTTTTGGCAAACTTCAAATTAGAATGACAAAAAATTAGATTTCAATGAAATATTCTTAAAAAAATTCAATTTCTAAGAAAATATCAATAATAGTGCGGGGTTCATACCATCGAATTGGAATAATATTTTTAAGTTTATGGGCTTATCATTTTATGTGTTAAAGGGTTAATAGCTGTTTGTTGCAAACTGTTTTTTATCTTATTAAACGAAATGAAATACACAAAATATTATTTTTAATTTATTATGAAGGTACTTTTTTACACGCGAGAATTTCCGCCCTATGTTTATGGTGGTGCAGGCGTACATGTTGAATATTTAGCTGATGAATTGAGTAAACTCATGGAGGTGGATGTTAGATGTTTTGGAGACCAAGATCAGCAAAACG
>JAHEDS010000122.1 GCA_024641135.1 Flavobacteriales bacterium | reverse complement strand
CGAAATAAATACAAAATTTTAAAAATAAAGCCAGTAATACCTCGACTATTTTTATTTACTTATTGTCGTAATTTAATAAATGGGAATTAATAAAACGTTATCAAAAATTTAAACAGAGTAAGGCTTAATACTTTTGTGAAAACACCATGATAAAAATACTATAAGCCAGAAAATCTATGATTACTTTAGTAAAATTGCGGTTCAAATAAAATTTTAGATTTAAAACAGACTTTTTATAATAAAATCATCTGTTATGCCTTCTGCTTCTGCCTTGTAGTTCTTTATAATTCTATGCCTTAAAATACTTCCAGCTACGGCCTGAACGTCTTCAATATCAGGTGAAAATTTACCATGAATGACCGCATGTGTTTTTGCGGCTAAAATTAAATTTTGTGAGGCTCTTGGTCCAGCTCCCCAATCTAAATAATTTTGAACCAAATCGCTTGCAGACTTGCTATTTGGCCTTGTTTTACCGACCATAGTAACGGCGTATTCAATAACATTATCTGCTACAGGAACCCTTCTGATAAGGTGCTGAATATCAACTATTTCTTTTGCTGAAAATAGCGGATTTACTTTTTCTTTGGTATCGCTAGTCGTTGATTTAACCACCTGAACTTCTTCCTTAAACGTGGGGTAATCTAAATTAATAGCAAACATAAACCTATCGAGTTGTGCTTCTGGCAACGGGTAGGTTCCTTCTTGTTCAATTGGGTTTTGTGTAGCAAGCACAAAATAAGGCAAGCTTAATTCATAGTGATGCCCTGCAACGGTTACAGATCGTTCTTGCATCGCTTCCAATAAGGCAGCCTGTGTTTTTGGAGGTGTTCGGTTAATCTCATCTGCCAAAATAATATTCGCAAAAATTGGGCCTTTAACAAAATGAAAATGTCGGTTCTCGTCCAATATTTCACTTCCTAAGATATCACTCGGCATTAAATCTGGCGTAAATTGAATTCTTTTAAAATCCAATCCTAATGCCTGTGCAATGGTATTAACCATCAGTGTTTTTGCCAAACCAGGAACTCCAATTAGAAGGGAGTGTCCTCCAGAAAAAATAGCTATAAGAATCTGGTTTACAACAGCGTCCTGACCAACAATGACTTTGGCTATTTCAGATTTTAAATCTTTATATTTTTTTACAAATTGTTCTACGGCAGCAACATCCGACATACTTTTATTTTTTTAACCAGTTACTTGCAAAATTACAATCTCTATACGAACCGCTAATTTTTATGTAAGTGTCCATAATTTTCTCATTTTGCCAGGTCTCAATTGCTTTAACTTTCTTTTCATTAAGCGCTTGTTCCTTAATTTTTAAATAATCGCGGGCATAATCAGCTTCATGTTCATTTACTCTATCGGTAACGGTAAGTAATTTATATTTTAATTTATCTGTTCTGTCTCGTTCTGTTTGTACTAAACTTACTTCACCATCTTTTAAATTTTGAATTTGAGCATATAATTCAGGGTCCATTCTTGTCAATTCAAAATTATAGTCCTGAGTTTCTGGGTTTATAAGTTGCCCACCATCATTTCTTGTTTCTTTTTCATCACTCGATTCTCTGGCAGCGTCAGCAAATGAGATATCACCTTCTACAATACGTAGTCTAATTTTATCTATACGTTCTTTTGCCTCTTTGATAGCTTCCGTTGAAACTTTAGGTATTAAAAGAATATGGCTAACATCATATTCTTGTCCTCTAATCTTTTCGCAGTACACAATATGAAATCCAAATTCCGTTTCAAAAGGCTCTGATATTTCGCCTTCTTGAAGCGAAAAAGCCGCTTGCCTAAACTCCTTAACCATTCTTGGTTTGGTTCGATTTAAAGTATATTTTCCACCCGTACTTATAGAGGCCTTATCGTCTGAATATAAAACTACCTTAGAGCGGAAACTAGCACCGTTTTCTAAAACATCCGCTTTAAACTGTTTTAACTGATCTATAATACGTAGTTTTTCCTGTTCTGTAACCTTTGGTTCAGCTACAATTTGAGCAACCTTTAATTCTGTTCCAAATGTCGGACGGTCATCTTTTGGTATTTTATTAAAAAATTCTCTTACTTCTTCAGGAGTCACCTCAACTTCCTCAACAATTTTAGCCTGCATTTTCCTTGCTAATTCATTGCTTTTGTTGATTTCAAACATTTCTTCTCTAAGACTTTTCTCATCTTCCTTATTATAAATGCTCAAAAGTTTGTCCATGGAACCATTCGTCGATTGCAAAAACTGTTGGATTTGATAATCAATATTTTGACGAATTTCTGCATCAGAAACCGGGATACTATCTTGAATGGCATGATGCGCATATAATTTATCTTCCAACAATTTACCAAATAACTGACAATTAGATATTTCACTGGTATTAACTCCCTGAGCTTGTAATTGTAAAAAGGCTTTATCTACATCTGAATCCAGAAGAATGTAATCTCCCACAACAGCGGCAACACCATCCACTTTTTTAGGGATAAAAACTTGCGTTGTATCAGTAGTTTTTGAAGCGTCTTCCGATTTTATAGTTTCAACAGTGGAAATAGAATCAACAGCAACTTCTTCAATAATTTCCTGCGCGGATATAACATTTACAGTAATAAAAGTTATAAATATGATAAATAGGTGTTTCAAATTAATTGTAAATTTCGAATTGTTTATTTTTAATGGCATCCTTGGTAATGTCTTTTTCTAATTGCTTAATAAGTTCAAGTTTTCTTTGATTAATAACAATTTGGTCGATAGTGGGTTTAACATATTCCAACGGCGCTGTATCACCGCGCAATAAAACATCATTAATCTGCATCAAATATACTCCTAATGAATCTTTGAGTTGTAAAAAATTAGATTTTTTTAACAGTTCATTTTTATTTTCGGGAGTAATAATAGAAATTTTATCAATTACCTGCCCCGTTCTTATCCATATCGAGTCATTTAATGAATACGATTTAAACTGTATTGAAATAGAATCCAGTTCCTTTTTATCCTTAATATTAAAGCGTTTAAATTGTTGTTCAATCTTCTTAAAATTTATCATATTCTCATTTACATGTATATAACGAAATTTAATAAGATCTTCATTTAGTTTAAAAACATCAAGATTTTCCGCGTAATATTGTTTTGCTTCATCATCGGTAACAGAAGTATCAATACTTCTTTTTACTAAAGCTTCAATATAGGCTTTAGTATATAAATCATTTTTATATTGAGTCACTAATTTATTAAAAGAGGCCTGCTGAGATTCAGGAAGGTTTAAAATAGCTCCATCTATAAATAATTGTTGCGTTGCCCAACGATTGATAAAGTTTTGCACCAACAAAATACTGTCCTCTTTAGACGTATTTTCAGAAACCATATCTTTTATATCATCATAATATAAATAGGTGTCATTTACTCGTGCTACTTTAACTCTGTCATCGGTTTCTTTAAAAAAATAGGTACATGATGTTACCATTAACAGTAAAAAAACTATATATAATTTATTTCGCACGTATTATTTTTTAATTGAAGCTTTAATAGCATTTAAAGCTTCCTGATTTAATTTTACCTGATATTTGTTCTTCAAACCTTCAATCCAAGATTTTTCTTTATATTCCTGAAAATCACCCACCACATTACCTCGAGCTTCATCAATTGATTTTTGAGTAATAGGATAAATCTCAAGAACCTGAACAATGACAAAACTATCATTATGTTTATAAATATTTGAAAGACCTTTTTTAAATTCAAATTCGGTCGGCAAAGCCTGATCTTTGGCATCCATAAGACCTGTAGTAAAAAGGACATTGACCTCGTTATTTTTATTAAACTGTTGCTTAATCGCTTCCACATCAGTCCCTTTACTTAATAATTTTCCAACCTTTTTTAATACAGTCTCATTAGAAGACGAGGCAACTATAGCATTCGCCCGTTCAGGCCACATATAGTTTTTCTTATGTGTATTATAATAATCCTGAATTGCTAATGAATCCGTTTGAGAGGTATTCCAAATGGTTGATTCCATTAAATCAAATAAAAGTAAACCATCTCTGTATTCCTGAACGATATTTGCATAATCCTTATTTTCTGTTTCTAAATGAGATTCCTGATAAGCTATTAATTTACTAGCTAAAAATGCGTCGTATTGTTTAGTCACAATCTGATCTGCTGACATCTTATTTTGAATACTACGCTGGTTTTTTACTAAATAGTCTCCAAAATCCTGATAGGTCAATGCCGTCTCACCAATTGTCATCAACCCTGTATCTCCTTTAAAATCAGCTGGTAATTTCCATGCCATATTAAGATAATCATCATTTAAAATAGAAGTGAAATAATCTAAGGCCTTTTTATTTGTGCCTACATTATATTTAGATTTTAACTTAGTAACCAAAGCATCATCAATTAAATGAGACCTTTCATCACGTTTTACTTTCATTTCAAGTTCTGTTCTTAAATCGGGTAATGGTTTCACCGGCTGAATACCATATAGCTTTAAAATATGCCAACCGTATTGGGTTTTAACAGGTTTAGAAATATCCCCAATTTGTGCCAAAGCAAACGCGGCATCTTCAAATTCCTGAGAACTTAATTGTCCGGCCGAAAAAGGGGCCAATAAGCCACCTTTACTAGCAGAACTTACATCTTCAGAAAATTGTTTTGCTAACGATTCAAAGTCTTCTCCTTGTTGTAACTTTCTATAAATATCATTTATTCTATTTTCTGCAATTTCAGATAAGGTATCACCCGGTTTTGTGTTAACCATAATATGAGCCACTGTGCGCTCTCCTCTAGATTCTCTTTTATCATAAATTTTAACAATATGATATCCAAAACGGGTTCTAAATGGTTGTGATATCTCCCCTATATTGGTTTGAAAAGCAGCATTTTCAAAAGGATAAACCATCCTAAAGCCAGAAAAATATCCTAAATCTTCACCAAAAAATGTCTGCCCATTATGCACTTTCTTCATGACATTTTCAAAACCATCAATTAAAGCGTTCTCTCTTAGTTTTACAATGGTATTATAAGCTACTAATGTATCCTCAGGACTCGTATTTTCGTCAAAACGCACCAATATATGACTCGCTTTCACCTCATTTGAAATGCGGTAATAGGCTTCTTCTATTAAAGCGTCTGTAACCTTAGAATCGGTCATAAAATTTTTAGCCAGTTGTTTTTTATAACTGTCTAATTCTCTGACATAGGAATCTTTATTTTGTAAACCTAAATTGTAGGCTTCCTTCAATTTTAATTTATAATTTGTAAAAAGGTTCAAATATTCGTCAATATCCTTTTGAGATTCATCCTGAACCAAATCGATATTTTTATTATACACTCTAATAAATTCCGAGGTATAAACTGGTTGATTATCAATAGTAAAAAGAACGTCATCTGCTTTAGTCTGTGCTTCAACTACTAAAAAAAGCAAACTAAAAACTACAAGGGGAAAATATCTTAATTTCATTTAAAAAAATTATACTTTGGTTACAAAAATAGCAATATATAGCTAGATTACAAGACGCTTTTACAAACGGTTTAAAGATTACTTTAGTATCTTTAAGTATTATAATATTTTAAACGTTGAATAGTTGAGAAAATTAAAATTAATATGGGATTTTCATGGTCCTGATGCCCATAAAATTGCCGAGCATCATGAAGTTCATTTAAAACAATATATTGAGATAGAAAAACTTGATATTAGAATAACAGGTATTGAGACATTAAATGACCTTCACAGCATGGCTTTTTTGGTAGTCGATGAGAAAGATATGAAACCCATACGAGATGCATTAAAACCTCATCGCGGCCAAGTTTTTT
>JAHEDS010000007.1 GCA_024641135.1 Flavobacteriales bacterium | reverse complement strand
CCAAATCCTGCAACAGCCGCTCTTTGAGTCCATCCAGAGTTTTGGAAACCTGCAGTATTTTCATAATCAACTCTTCTAAAATCGAATGCAAAGTCAAAATCTCCTTTTGAATAACCTAAACCAAGAGAGAAAATTCCTGGATAATCCATTTGAAACTCATTTTCAGAAGTAGAATTATCTAAATAAGTGTTTTTAAACTTGAATTTGAAGAATGTTTGAGGCATTTTATAGGATGCACCTAGTTTTAAACCTTCTTTTGAATCATAAAAAATACCAAATTGAGCTCCAAAACCTATAGCACTTGGTTTATCAGTGCTAGGGTATCCAGCCATAGAAGGGCTAGATGTAGGGTTCGGTGCTAACTGTAAAGCTGAATAGTTAATAGTAGGTTGCACACCCACTGATAATTTTTCTGATAATTCATATGCATAAGATACGCCAACTTGTAATAACATATAATCAGATTCTATATGCCCAAATCCCATTGCCATTTGCGGGTAATTTATAGGATTAGAATTTACCATTGGATTAAAGTTAGGACTTAAAGGATTGTTAGCTTCTTCAGGAAACGTTACACCAAAACCACTAATGCCAAATGCAGAAACACCAAAAGTATGTTTGCTACCTTCTTTACCCCAAACCATTGCTAAGGCAGGCATTATTGAATTTCCTCTATCATCTTTTGTAATTCCACTTACTCCTGGTGCTCCTGGACCTAACATTCCAGCTGGTAAAGAACCAAATAACTCTGGTGATGAAGAGAATAAACCAACATCAAGTTTTAAAATTTTGTCATCAAAAACAGACAGAGTAGCTGGGTTCCATTGCATTGCACCAGAAATATCTAAAGGTTGCGCAGTTGCTGCACCTCCCATTGACATATTTACTGCTCCAATTCCTTGCATGATGTGTCCAGCTTGAGAGAACATCATTGCAGAAAAGCTAAAAAAAAGTAATTGTAGATAAAATGATTTCATGATTTTAATATTTGTAAAACAGATTAAAAAATTATTGATAAATAAGGATTTAAAACTTAATAAGTATTAATTGTTAAAAATTCTCAACAAATTTAAACTAAGAAACTAAGTATAAATATGATTTTTGTCAGTGTTTATTTATAATTGTAAAACAAATGATTTATGTCATTACAACACCTAATAATTAGAGTTTTAGAATCTGTAATAATTTTATTGAAGGAATATATTTGATTTAAGTATAAATTAATGAAATCTTTTTCTTCCAATAATTTCTTGTACTCTAATACGGTAAATAATTGGGGCAGTGTCTGAATCTAATTTACTGGAAAAAGTTCTTATGGCGTTTAGATTTATTGCTTCTTTTTTTGCAATTACATTCTTAACATTAAATGCAAAGTTGTGTAGATACATTTTAGCTTCACTTCCCTTAATTTCTTCAAATTCTCCAATTAATAGAACAGATTTCCAGTTATTAATCGATTCAATTTCTTCTACTTGAACTGATGCAGCCCTATTTATGCGCATAGCATTTATCTTATGACCTTCGCTTGAATAGCTAATAATAGTGTTTTCTTTTGAGTCATAATAATAAGTTATCGGTAAAATAAAAGGTGTATTATTTGATATATATGCCAAGTGTGCTATATAGTTACACTTTAGTATTTGTAAAGATTCTTCGTTACTAATTTTATCAAACATAACTTTTTATTTAAAATTATAAAATATTATAAACTTATTATCTAAGCTAAAATTATTAAGTATTTGATAGTATGCATATGATTTTTATCATATAAAACGTTAATAATAAAGAATTTATAAAGGCTTTAATATTTAACATAAGTTAACCATATTCTTAATTTATAGATTTATATTTTTTTGTACTTTTGGAAACTTAAATTTTAATCCAAATAACTCATGTTTCAAAAGAATCAAGACGTTTTTAATTTACTTTTTGAAGCAGTTTCTGAAGGTGTTATTGTCGTTGATGAATCTCGAAATATTGTGGCTACCAATGTTGCAGTTGAACAAATGTTTGGTTATGAAAGTAAAGAATTAATTGGTAAAGAACTGAATGTTTTAATACCAAAAAATTATCGTGAGGGTCATAAAGAACATGTAGAAGGATTTATTCATCAAAATGTTAGCAGGAATATGGGGAAGGGGCGTGACCTTAATGGATTGCGAAAAGATTGCAGTATTTTTCCTTTAGAAATAGGACTTAACCCTTTTAAATATAATGACATGACATATGTTATGGCATTGGTTATAGATGTTTCTATAAGAAAAGAGCAAGAGCAGCAAATTTTGGATTTAAATATTCAATTAGAAGATAAAGTTTTAAGACGAACTCGGGAACTTATAAATGCCGTTGATGAATTAAGAGCGGTAAATTCTAGACTTGAAGCAGAAAACAAAAAACGAATTGAAGCAGAATTAAAAACAAAAACTGCATTAAAAAAAGAAATTGAACTTAATGAGTTAAAAACTAAATTCTTATCTCTTGTTTCTCATGAGTTTAAAACACCTTTAAGTGGTATTTTAACTTCAACTATGTTACTTGGTAAATACAAATTAACAGAACAGCAGGAAAATAGAGATAAACACATAAAAACAATTACAGATAGAGTTCATTATCTCAACAATATTTTAAACGACTTTTTATCTATTGATAAACTTGAAACAGGTAAGATTAAATATAATTACAAGGAGTTTAAATTAAGTAAGGTAATTAATGAAGTAGTTTATAATTCTAATTTATTATTAAAAGAAGGGCAACGAATTAATTATCCAGAAAATATAGATGATATGTCTTTATTTCAGGATGAGAAAATTGTAGAATTAGCACTCTCTAATTTAGTACATAATGCTATAAAATATTCTCCAGAAAATACCACGATTGATATTGATGTTATTCAGGATTACGAAAATACTACCTTTATTATAAGAGATGAAGGCATCGGAATTCCTGAAAAAGATATAAAAAACATATTTAATCGTTATTTTAGGGCAGAAAATGCTTTGTTATCCCAAGGAACTGGCATTGGATTAAATATTGTAAAAACACATTTAGAAAATTTAGGAGGTAAGATTAAATTTATAAGCGAAGAGCACGTTGGAACCAAATTTAATTTCACCATACCAAACAAAGCTATAAAATGAAAAAGATATTACTAATAGAGGATGATATTGTTTTAAGAGAGAATACCGCTGAACTTTTAGAACTATCTGGTTATAAAGTAGAAACAGCATCAAATGGACGAGCTGGGGTTGAAGTGGCTAAAAAGTATTTACCAAACTTAATTGTTTGCGATATCATGATGCCAGAATTGGATGGGTACGGTGTTTTGGAAAGTTTGTCAAAAATTGATGCAACAAAGTTTATTCCTTTTATCTTTTTGTCAGCCAAAACAGAACGTCAAGATATTAGAAAAGGAATGGATCTGGGTGCTGATGATTATATAACAAAGCCATTTAATGAAGAGGAATTAATTAGCGCCATAGAAAGCAGAATAGCTAAAGCTGCCATCCTTTCTGAAGAACGCCAAGACATAGGAGCATTCCAAAATGAAAATGATTCAAATGATGAAATTAAAACATTAAATGATTTAAAAAATTTTTTTGATGATAATGGTAAGTCATTCTTTTATTCAAAAGGTGAAATAATTTACGAAGAAGGAAATAACTCCAATTACATTTATTTGATTAGAAAAGGGGTTGTAAAAAACTTTAAGTTTGATAATGATGGTAAAGAGCTAACTACCAATTTGTATCAGGAAGATGAGCTTTTTGGATATACCTCATTTACTCAAAACATTCCATATCAGGAATCAGCAACTGCAATAAAAAACACTGAATTAGTTGGTGTTTCAAAGCAAGAATTAAAAGATGTTTTAGATAATAATCATAAAATAACTTTAGAACTTATTCAGTTGTTAACAGATAATTTATCTGGAGCAAGAGACCAATTATTAGATATGGCTTATAGCTCTGTAAATAAAAAAACAGCTTCTACAATATTGAAATTTGCTGAAAAATTAAATAATAAATCTGGAGAAGCCATTAGAATTTCTAGAAATGACCTTGCCAGTGTTGCAGGGATTGCTACAGAAACCTTAATTAGGACGTTGTCGAGTTTTAAAAAAGATGGTCTCATTGAAATTGAGGCCAGAAATATTAAAATTTTAGACATTCAAAAACTTCAACAAATAAATTAAGTTTTGTTTTAAAGTATTACAATATGATTTATATCATTTTTTGTGATGCTGTCTAAACATATTTTTGTTTTTGGTTAGTGCAAAAGCAATGAAAAATATTTTAATCCCAACAGATTTTTCAAAAAATTCATGGAATGCTATTGAGTATGCCTTAAAGTTTTTTGAAAATTCTTATTGTAATTTCTATTTATTGCATGTAAATACTATAAATACGCTTGTGGTTGCAGATACAACTTATATGCCAACACAAGAAGTTATTGAAGAAGCATTTATTAAGCCTGCTAATGCAAATTTAAAAGAGGCTCTAAATAAAATTAATAGTATTTCGGATAACGATAAACATAATTTCTTTTCACTTACAGATTATAATTATTTTATAGATTCGATTAGAAAACATGTTTCTGAAAAGAAAATAGACATGATTGTAATGGGAACTAAAGGGGCTTCTGGACTTAAAAAAATAATTATAGGAAGCAATACCGGAGCTGTTCTTACCAGGGTACATTGTTCAACTTTAGTCGTGCCAGAAAATGCAAAATATGTAACTCCAAAACAAATTGCATTTCCAACAGATTTTTCGTCCTTTAATTCAATTGAATTACTACATCCAATTTTGGAGATTTTAGAACAATTTGAAGCATCTATTAGTGTTTTACATATTAGTAAAAAAGGAATTTACTTAAATTTAGACCAGCAGATAAATAAAGGAAATCTAGAAAATTATTTTACAAACAACAACTACAGCTTTTATAATATAACTGATAACAGCATTGAGTCTGCCATTCAGGCGTTTGTTGAAAAAAGAAAAGTTAACCTTATAACCATGGTTGCTAAAAACTTGAATTATTTTCAACGTATATTATTTCATCCAACTATAAAGGAAATAAGCTACCATACCGATATCCCATTTTTAGTATTACATGAATAAAAAAGGCAAAAGTTAACATTTGTCATGTTTTTTTAAAATTGTATAATTTAATTTTGTTTAACTTAATGTTAATAGCAATTTTAAAGGATAGAAGACAGTTTTTGGAAGGATATTGTCGTCTGTCCTTTTTTTTATAATATTTTTGAAGTTATAATAATAATTTTATTGTTCTCGTTATCTGTTGAAAAAAACAGATACTTTTCACCACCATCTTTTATATTTGATTTTTTTCTAATCTCCTGAACAGTTTCCGGAAAATTCCTAGTGGTTATATTTGCCTTTTTAAAGCCTTTCCTTTTTAAGTTTTTTATATTATAGGGTAATACCTCCTCAATTTTAAAACGCCGTCCAGGAAAATCAATTAGTAATTTACTTGTGTATAAATGAGAGTTTTTATGAAGTTTATAAACTTCTAATTGTTTTGTAATAACATTAAAGGCTCCTGCTTTTAAAATTGCTGCATTAGGTTCGTATAAGTACTCAAGAGGTAATGAATATTCTGAATCATATTGTTTTTCATCATTTAAAATAAAATCGAATTTATTGGTTTCATCCTTTATGATATTAATGGTTTTAATAGAGATATCATTTAAAAAGTCTTTTTCTAAAACCCAAAGTAATTCTTTTACTTCGTTGTTCACAGCTACAATATGAATACACTTTACAAACTTTAACTCATTAATGCCTACTGTCAAATCTAGCAAAGGAGATGTTTTAATCAATAGGTTGTTTGTATACTTAAAAATTGTTTCTAAGTCTTCTGGTATATTAGGTAAGCAATCGTTAAGAAAAAATACTTTTCCTTTGCTATCATGTCTTCTGGAAGGATCTGCATAGACCCAATCTACAAGTTTGGCTTTTTGCTTTAAGAATTGAATTCCATCACTGTTTATTGTTTCAATATTTGAAACCCCTAACTGCTTAAAATTATAGTTTACAATTTCTGATAGTTGACTATCTAATTCACAATGTACTACGTTTTTAAATTGTTTTGAAAAATAAAAACAGTCTACACCAAAACCACCGGTTATATCAATTAATGAGTTACCTTCAATTAATTTAGATTTATAGTTGGCTGTAATTTCTGAAGAAGTTTGCTCTATGTTTAATTTATTAGGAAAGAAAATAAGTTTTGTTTGAAACCAAGTTGGTAATTTGAATTGACACTTTTTTTTTGATTCAATTTGCTCAATTATTTCCTTTGTGTCAACTGTAATGAATGGAGTGCCTTTTAGTATTAGAGATGTAATATCTGTATTTAGATTATTATTTATAAAATCTTGAATATCAGTATGTAATAAAGCTTTATTCAACCTAAAATTATAAGCCTTTGGTTAGCTTATTGACTATTTGGTTTTCAGATAAAAATTCTTTTAAAATTACTTTAATGGCCGTATAAGCAGGAACAGCTACAATAAGTCCAACAATTCCAAATAATAAGCCGGCAATTAAAATAACCAAGAAAATTTCTAAAGGATGTGATTTCACACTTTTCGAAAAAATAAAAGGTTGGCTGAAAAAATTATCTACTAGTTGACCGCAGATAAATACAACAAAAGTCCAAATTACATTTGAAATAATAATGGTTCCTAACGAATCTCCAAGTGAGCTTGTCATAGTAAGTGTAATCATTAAAAAACCACCAACTAATGGTCCTACATATGGCACGAGATTTAATAGAGCACATAAAAAAGCAATAACAAAGGCATTTTCAACACCTACAATAAGCAAACCAACTGTATAAATTGTAAATAAAATAAGCATTTGGAAGATAAGACCAACAAAATATCTGGAAAGCAAATCTTTAATTTTATTAAAGGAATTCGTCAATTGGGATTCTTTTGAATCCGGTATAAAAATTAAAACACCATTTTCGAATAGTTTACTATCCTTTAAAAAGAAAAAGGATATAAATAGCACTGAAAAAAAGCCTATACTAAAACTTCCAAGGCTACTTATAACCGTATTTAAGAAATCGGGAATAATTGAATAATCAATTTTGGAAAGTAAGTTGTAATTTTCAAAAGATTGTTGAATATTAATATTATTAATTTCAAAATAAGCAATTACTTCTTGGTATAAATTTTCAAAATTAGATTGTAATTTATTAATATCTAACAAAGATAAGTTATGACCTTGTTCAATAATTAATGGAATGAATAAGAATACCAGTCCAACAAAAAGGCCTATTAAAATGAGCATTGTAAAAATAACTGCAAACGTATTTTTAAATTTCAGCTTTTTCTGTAAAAAAAACACGATTGGTCTGCCAATTAATGAAATTACAACCGCTATTGAAATATAAACTAAAACAGATTGTATTTTAAATAAAAAATACAAAATCAAATAAATTCCAAAGACTATTCCAATTGCCCTTAATATACCGTTTGCTATAATTTTTGAATTCATGTAGTAAATATAAGAAAAGAGATTACAACATTTGCTTTGTGATTTCGTATAAAGCAATATTAGTAGCTTGAACCACGTTCATACTGCTGTTTTGACCATACATATCAATATGAATGACGTGGTTTGAATTATTTAAAATAGCTTCTGAAATACCAAAATTTTCATCTCCTATAATAAGTGCAATAGGCTGGTTTTTAATAAATTTAAAAGTGCTGATGGATTTGCTCTTAGTAGAAATTTCTAATGAGATAATTTGATATCCTTTTGCTTTTAATAGGTTTACTACATCGTAAGCAGATTCTTGAAACTCATGGTTAACTGCTTTTTCGGTAGCTCTAGAAGTTTTTGTAAATTTTCTTCCAAGAGAAATATTTTCACCGCAAAGTATTAATTTTTCAACACCAAAAGCATCAGCCATTCTAAATAAACTGCCAATATTTGAAGCATTCGTAACATTTTCTGAGACCAATGTGACAGGAAAGGTGTGCTTATTAAATCTTGTATTGTAATGATTGAGTTGCAAATGCTAGTATTAATAATTAATTTTCAAATGCATATTTAACAATGTTAGCTCCCATTTTAAGTGCCTTTTCTCTTAATTCAAAAGGGTCATTATGTACTGATTCATCTTCCCAACCATCTCCTAAATCAGATTCATAAGTAAATAATAAAATTAAGCGATCTTCAAAAAATAACCCAAAGGCTTGAGGACGTTTTGCATCGTGTTCATGGATTTTTGGAAGTCCATTTGGGAATTTATAATAACAATTAAAAATTGGGTGATTAGTTGAAAGTTCAACCAAGTCTTGTTCGGGAAATACTTTTTTAAGTTCTTTTCTTAAATAAGGTTCCATTCCATAATTATCATCAATATGTAAAAAACCTCCAGAGGTAAGATAATTTCTCAAATTTTCAGATTCATCATCATTTAAAAAAACATTTCCATGTCCAGTCATATGTAAAAAAGGATATTGAAAAATATCACTACTACCAACGTCTACAGTTTCTGGCTTCGGATTAATCTTTGTATTGATGTTATTATTACAGAAAGTAATTAAATTAGGTAAAGAGGTTGGGTTTGCATACCAGTCGCCACCGCCATTATATTTAAGAAGCGCAACATCTTGAGCTTGTAAAGCAAAAGAAAATAATAGAATGAATAAATTAGGGTAAATTAATTTCATTTATTGCTAAACCTGATTTATAAATGCCACACTATGGCAAGCAACAATTGCCGCCGTTTCTGTTCTTAACCTGGTTTCTCCCAAAGTTACAGGAATAAAACCATTAACAATTGCTGTTTTTATTTCTTTAACACTAAAATCACCTTCTGGACCAATTAAAATAAGGTAGTCTTTAGATTTAGTAATGGATTCTTTTAATGATTTTTTGTTTGTTTCTTCGCAATGCGCAATAAATAGTTGAGCATCGAACTTTTGATTTATAAATTCCTTAAAAGAAATAGCTTTATTAAGAGTTGGTAAATAACAGCTTAATGATTGTTTCATGGCCGATTGTATGATTTTTTCGAACCTATCTATTTTAATTATTTTACGCTCACTTTGATCACAGATTATTGGCGTTATGGTATCAATACCAATTTCTGTGGCTTTTTCAAGAAACCATTCGTAGCGGTCATTCATTTTAGTAGGTGCCACTGCTAAATGTAAATTATAACTATGTTTCTTTTTTAATTCTTTATTGGTAATTGTAACTAAACAATTTTTGATGTCTGGAATTGCAATTTCAGCCGTAAATAACCATCCTTTACCATTTGTAATATATAAAGTATCACCAATTGTTTTACGCAACACTTTTACAATATGCTTGCTTTCTTCTTTATCAAAAGAAAACTGTTTGGTTAATTCTGTTATTTCAGGGTTATAAAAAAGTTGCATTAATAATTTATATTTTTAACCTTGCCGAAGCTGTGATATCTTGTTTTGAAAAATCGCCATCTAAATACTTCAAATACCCAACAATGGCAATCATAGCCGCATTATCTGTTGTAAACTCGAATTTAGGAACATAAGTTGTCCATCCATATTTTTGTTCTCCATCTTTTAATGCTTGTCTGATACCTGTATTTGCCGAAACACCTCCGCCAATAGCAATGTGTTTGATTCCTGTTGCTTTTGATGCCAGCTTTAATTTATCAATTAAAATTCCAATAATTGTAAATTGTATAGAAGCACAGATATCATTTAAATTCTCTTCAATAAAGTCTGGATCTGCTTTAGTTTCATTTTGAATAAAATAAAGAATGGCTGTTTTAAGTCCAGAAAAACTAAAATTCAAACCATCAACTCTAGGTTTTGTAAACTTAAATGCCTTTGGATTTCCTAATTTAGCGCGTTTATCAATTTCTGGACCAGCAGGATAACCAAGTCCTAATATTTTACCACTTTTATCAAATGCTTCACCTACCGCATCGTCAATAGTTTCTCCTATCACTTCCATATCAAAATAATGGTTAACTTTTACAATTTGTGTATGCCCGCCAGAAATTGTCATTGCTAAAAAAGGAAAGGGAGGTTTGTTAAAACCTTCTTCATCAATAAAATGAGCCAAAATATGCGCTTGCATATGGTTAACATCTATTAAAGGAATATTTAAACCATACGCTAATGATTTGGCAAAAGAGGTGCCCACTAATAGGGAACCCATTAGGCCTGGGCCTCTTGTAAAAGCAATGGCATGAAGTTGTTCTTTTGTAACTTTTGCTTTTGCTAATGCCTGTGCAACAACTGGAACAATGTTTTGTTGATGGGCTCTTGAAGCTAATTCGGGTACCACACCACCAAACTCCTCATGAATTTTTTGGTTGGCAATTACATTACTTAAAATTTTCCCATTATGGATTACAGCTGCGGCAGTATCATCACATGATGATTCAATTCCAAGGATATAAATATTTTGTTTAGTCATTAATTCGAAAAAGGCACAATAATTGTTAATTTTATACTAAAATAAAAGTCTGCTTAACTTATTTATTCGTAGATACAAATGTAGGTTTTTCTTAATAAAATTATAACTTTAACAACTATCAAAAAGTTTCTAAAAATATTATTAAAAATAGCAGGAATATTTCTGTTACTATTCATCATAATGGTGTTGATATTATCTATTCCAGTAGTTCAAACAGGTCTTGGAAATTATGCTACAAACTCAATTAATTCATCTTTTGGTACTCATATTTTTATTGATAAAGTTGGATTACAATTTAATGGAGATGTTGAAATTAAAAAAATCTATATTGAAGATTATAAGCAAGACACACTTATAAGTATTACTGAATTAAACACGTCTATTTTAAATTTCAGGAACTTATATAATGGAAAATTGGTTTTTGGTGATATTGATATTTATGGATTGGTTTTTAACATAAAAAAGTATAAAGACGAAAGTGATACTAATCTTGATATTTTTGTGGCAAAGTTTGATGACGATAATCCCAGAACTGAAACGAGTAGTTTCTTATTATCATCCAGTGACGTGTCGATTTATGACGGTGTTTTCAAATTATCAGATGAAAACAAGGAAAACCCAAAAATGCTTGAATTTGAAAATTTGAATATCAATGCAACCAATTTTTTAATAAATGGTAGTGAGGTAAGTGCTAGAATAAACACGTTGGCACTTAGAGATAGCAGAGGGGTAGCGATTAAAAATATGATGACGGATTTTTCATATACACTTGAAAACATGACGTTTGATAATTTGCAAATAAAAACAGAAAACTCAATACTAAATGGGAATTTGAAATTTTCATATAATAGAGAAGATTTTAAGTTTTTTGAAGACAAGGTTAATCTTACAGCAAAATTTACTGATGCCAATATTCTACTTAATGAATTAAACACTTTTTATAATGAATTTGGAGAAAATCAACATGCTCAATTCAATGTAGAATTATCTGGAACTTTGAATAATTTATATGCCAATAATTTATATTTAAACACAAGTACTAAAACGCAGATAATTGGAAATTTTAATTTTAAAAATTTGTTTAATACGGATGAGAATAATTTTTATATGATGGCAAAATTTAGCCAATTAACTTCAACATATAAAGATTTGAAATCACTTTTACCAAATGTTTTAGGAGCTTCAATACCATCTTCATTCGATAGGCTTGGAAAATTTACTTTGGTAGGGCAATCAGAAATAACACCTTCCACAATTCTTGCCAATATTAAAACAGAAACTGAATTAGGGTTTGTGAATTCTGATTTAAAAATGACACGTGTTAATAATATTGATAATGCGCAATATGAAGGAAACATAATCTTTGAAGATTTTGATTTAGGTGCTCTGATGGATGATTCAAATTTTGGAAAAGTGTCATTAAATCTTGATGTAGATGGAAACGGTTTTGTTGCAGAAACTATTAATACTCAGGTTAAGGGAGATATTTTCAATATTGAATTTAATGGTTATGATTACAAAAACTTTAAGGTGGCCGGAAATGTGAAAAATAAAATTTTCGATGGAAATCTTATTGCAAGTGATGAAAATTTGAAGTTCAATTTTAACGGATTTGTTGATTTTTCTGAAAAGATTAAAAAATATGACTTTGAGGCGAATATATATTATGCTAATCTCAAGGAATTAAATTTTGTCAAAAAAGATTCAATTTCAATTTTTGAAAGTAATGTTAGAATGAATATGAATGCCAGTAATTTAGATGACGCTTATGGCCAAGTGAAATTTAAAAATACTTCATACAAAAATCAAATTGACACTTATTTTTTCAATGAATTTGAAGTATCCTCTCGTTTTGAGGATAAAACCAGATTTATTGAAATTAATTCTCCAGATATTATGGAAGGTTCTATGAGTGGTCAATTTGTTTTAAAAGATATTGGTAAATTATTCGAAAATTCAATAGGTAGTATTTACACTAATTACATTCCAATTAAGGTAAAAAAGGATCAGGCTATAAATTTTAATTTTAAAATTTATAATAAAATAATAGAAGTTTTCTACCCAGAAATAAAACTAGGCAAAAACACATTTATTAGAGGTAAAGTGGAAAGTAATGAAAAGGGATTTAAATTAACTTTTAAGTCTCCGGGAGTAAAATATCTCGATTATTTTGCGAGTAATATAGAATTACAGGTTGATAATGACAACCCTCTTTTTAATACCTATGTAGAGGTTGATAGTATTAACACTAAATATTATAATGTTTCAAAGTTTAACTTAATTAATGTTACTCTAAACGATACCTTATTTATGCGCTCCGAATTTAAAGGAGGAAAAACTAATACTGATATTTTTAATTTAAGCTTTTATCATACGATTGATAAAGACAATAAATCTGTTGTAGGTTTTAAAAGGTCTGACGTAACAATAAAGGATAATGTTTGGTTTATCAATGAGTTAAAAGATAATTTTAATAAAATATCATTTAATAAGGATTTAAGCGACTTTAATATTAACAAATTCAGAATAAATCATAACAACGAAGAAATAAAGCTTTCAGGGTTTTTAAAGGATTCAACCCAAAAAAATATTCATCTAAATTTTAAAGATGTCGATCTTGCTAAAATTACACCAGAAATAGATAGTTTGTCTCTAGCTGGAAATGTAAACGGTTATGTAGATATTATTCAGAAAAACGGGAATTATTTACCAGCTTCCACTGTCGTTATAGATGATATTAAAGTAAATGGTTTTAATTTCGGATCGTTTGTTGCTAACATTCAAGGGAACAAAGATTTAACAAGTTATTTAGTGGATGTTGCGATTAAAGATGATGAATTAAAATCCTTTAGTGTCAATGGAAACATTAGTGCAAATAATAATGTCTCTAATATAGATGTTGACCTCTTTTTTGATAAATTTAATTTAAAGCCGTTAAATCCTTTACTCTATGATGTTTTAAGCAATATTAGAGGTACCGTTACGGGTAAAACAAAAGTTATAGGAAATTTAAAAAGACCAGATATTGTTGGAGAATTAACGGTAAATTCTGGAGGATTCAATATACCTTACCTAAATGTTGATCTTGAAATAGAAAATAATTCTAAAGTAACTCTTAAAAATCAAAGTTTTATATTTGATAAATTGGAATTGACAGATACTAAATTTAACTCGAAAGGACAGCTAAGTGGTTCATTAAATCATGTCAATTTATCAGACTGGAGTTTGGATTTAAGTTTAAATACTCAAAGATTACTGGTGCTTAATACCACTGAGACTGAAGACGCTCTTTATTACGGAACTGGTTTTGTTGGAGGAACAGCAACAATCAAAGGGCCGACTGAGCAATTGTTTATTAATGTTGTTGGAGAAACACAATCGGGAACCTATTTTAAAATCCCTCTGAGTGATACAGAATCATTTGGAGATAATTCATATATACATTTTTTAAGTCCAGAAGAAAAACGGGCAAAACGTAGTGGAATTGATTTCAAATTTGAAGAAATTAAAGGTCTTGAACTTGATTTTGATTTAGATATAACTGAAGAAGCTGAAGTTGAAATTATTATTAATAAAGCTACCGGCCATTCACTTAAAGGAAGGGGGCGTGGAGGCATGCTTGTTGAAATAAACACCAATGGAAAATTTAATATTTTCGGTGACTTTTCTGTATTTGAAGGGGTTTATAATTTTGCTTATGGAGGTTTAGTTGCCAAGAAATTTACTGTGCAACCAGGTGGAACTTTGGCATGGGATGGAGACCCATTAAAAGCACGTATTAATATGGAAGCGGTTTACAAAACACAAGCCAATCCATCTCCATTGCTCGATAATCCAATAAACAGGAGTATACCGGTTGAATTGAATATTAATCTGACTGGTGAATTAGAGCAACCACAACCTACTTTTGAATTTGAATTTCCAAATGTAAATTCCACTGTTAAATCGGAATTACAATACAGGTTGGAATCTAATGATGACAGACAAAATCAAGCATTATATTTATTATCCACCGGTTCCTTTTCAAGAGGCTTAAGTGAGTTGAATTTTTCGGGAACAATCGCAGAGCGTTTAAATGGAATTGTAAATAGTCTTTTTACCAGTGATGGTGGTAAATTTAATGTAGGAGTCAATTATGAAGTAGGTGAAAATAGGCCAGACTATAAAACTGATGATCGGTTTGACTTAACCTTGCAAACTCAAATTAGCGATCGTGTACTAATAAATGGAAAAGTTGGTGTTCCTGTAGGTGGAGAAACGCAAACGGTGGTTGCCGGCGATGTGCAAATTGAGTTTTTGCTAAATGAAGAAGGAACATTACGTGCTAAAGTTTTTAACAGAGAAAATAGCATTAGAAATTTTGGAGAGGAAATTGGTTATACTCAAGGTGTTGGTGTTGCATATAATGTAGATTTTGATACTTTTAAAGAACTACTCCGAAAACTTTTTTATAATTCTAAAAAGAATTCTACCCCAACAAAGAAAGAACCTAAAAAAGATTCTAATGGAGCTATTCCAGATTTTGTTGGTTTCAAAACTCCGGAAGAAAAAGATAATTGATAAAAATTAGTTTTATCATCCAATAATTTTTCAAAAAAACCGCTTTTTTATTAACTAAAACGTTGTAGTTTCAATACTTAGGTAAAAAAAGATAAATGCAGTTACTTATCTAATTTTAGTTTAGTAATTTTACTTTTTAATTACATATTAATGTCAAATAAAATAAAAAAAATAGGTGTATTAACGTCTGGTGGAGATGCTCCTGGAATGAATGCAGCAATTCGATCTGTTGTTAGAACATGTGCTTATCATAATATAGAATGCGTTGGGGTTTACCGCGGTTATGAAGGATTAATGGAAGGCGATTTTAAAGAAATGAATGCCAGAAGTGTAAAAGACATCATTAATAAAGGTGGTACAATCTTAAAATCTGCAAGATCTAAAGAGTTTAGAACTGTTGAAGGAAGACAATTAGCTTATACTCAATTACAAAAAAAAGGAATAGAAGCCTTGGTACTAATTGGTGGAGATGGAACTTTTACAGGAGGAATGATTTTTAATGAAGAATATAATTTCCCAGTAATGGGAATTCCTGGAACCATTGATAATGATATTTTCGGTACGTCTCATACACTTGGTTTTGATACAGCACTAAATACTGTTGTTGAAGCAGTCGATAAAATTAGAGATACAGCTAGTTCACATAACAGGCTATTCTTTATAGAAGTAATGGGGCGTGATGTTGGACATATTGCTCTAAATGTTGGAGTTGGGTCTGGTGCTGAGGAAATATTGATTCCTGAGGAGGATCTTGGACTAGATAGATTAGTTGAATCTCTTAGAAGAAGTAAAAATTCAGGAAAATCTTCAAGTATTGTTATTGTTGCAGAAGGTGATAAAATAGGTAAGAGTGTATTTGAGTTGAAAGATTATGTTGATGAAAACATGGAAGGATATGATGTGAGAGTATCCGTTTTAGGACATATGCAACGTGGCGGAGCTCCTTCATGTTTCGACAGGGTTTTAGCTAGTAGAATGGGAGTGAAGGCGGTAGAATCATTGATGGAAGGTAAAACCAATTTAATGGTTGGATTATTAAATAATGAAATTGAACTAACGCCTCTTGAAAAGGCAATTAAAGGTAAATCAAAAATAAATTTAGAATTATTGCGTGTGTCTGAAATAATGGCCACTTAACATCTTAAAATAAAAAAAATGTCAAAATTAAAATTAGGTATTAACGGGTTTGGTAGAATAGGTAGAATTGCTTTTAGAGTAGCAGCATCGAGATCAAATATTGAAATAGTAGGTATAAATGATTTATTAGATGTAGAGCATTTAGCTTACTTATTAAAGTATGATTCAGTTCATGGGAAATTTAACGGTACTGTGGATGTGAAAAATGGAAATTTAGTTGTAAACGGAAAAGAAATTAGAGTTACCGCTGAACGCAACCCAGAAGATTTAAAATGGGACGCTGTTGGAGCTGAAGTTGTTTTAGATTGTACAGGTATTTTTACTTCTTTAGAAGGCGCACAAAAACACATTACTGCAGGGGCTAAAAAAGTAGCTATTTCTGCACCATCTGCAGATGCTCCAATGTTTGTTATGGGAGTTAACCATAATAAAATTACTCCGGCCCATACAATTGTTTCGAATGCATCATGCACAACAAACTGTTTAGCACCATTGGCAAAAGTTATTAATGATAATTTTGGAATTATTGAAGGACTTATGACAACTGTTCATGCTACTACAGCAACACAATTGACTGTCGATGGTCCTTCTAAAAAAGACTGGAGAGGTGGAAGAAGTGCTCTAGCGAATATTATTCCTTCATCAACAGGAGCTGCAAAAGCAGTAGGAAAAGTAATTCCGGAATTAAATGGTAAATTAACAGGTATGTCTTTTAGAGTTCCAACACCAGATGTTTCTGTTGTAGATTTAACCGTTAGAACAAATAAACCAGCTACCTGGGAAGAAGTAAAAGCAGCTTTAAAGAAAGCTTCTGAAACGGATTTAAAAGGGATTTTAGGTTATACTGAAGAAGCAGTAGTTTCTCAAGATTTTGTATCAGAATCAATGACAAGTGTATTTGATGCCGATGCAAGTATCGCTCTAAATGATAATTTCTTCAAACTAGTAGCATGGTATGATAATGAATTTGGCTATTCAACTAAATTAATTGATTTAGCACAACATATTCATTCTATATAATTTTTAATATATTGTCCATGGAATTATTTTTATTGAGTAATTCCATGGATTTTATTTATCTCAAAAGCTTATGATTTTAATTGTTGATAGTGGTTCTACAAAGTGTGATTGGATTGCGGTTGATCAAAATGGTTCTCAGTTATTAGAAAAAATTCGAACCAAAGGTCTAAACCCGGAAATATTAACTGAAAAAAAACTAAAAAAAACAATTAAAAAAAGTCCTGAACTAAAAAATAATAGGAGTGAAGTGACTCATGTTTATTTTTATGGAGCAGGTTGTGGAACTGAACGCGGTAAAGAAGCAGTAGCCAATGTATTAAAAGAGGTCTTTTTTAATGCTTTTATTAAAGTTGAAGAAGATACTATGGCAGCGGTTTACTCTACAATTAATAACGAAAAAGAAGCGGCAGTTGTTTGTATTTTAGGCACAGGTTCAAACTGTAGTTATTACGATGGAAAACAATTACATCAAAAAGTACAATCGTTGGGTTATATTTTAATGGACGATGCTGCTGGAAATTATTTTGGTAAACAATTAATTAGAGATTACTATTTTAACCATATGCCAACAGACGTTAAAGTCGCTTTTTCTAGTAAGTATAATTTAGATGCTGATTATATAAAGTATAACGTTTACAAGCAACCCAATCCAAACGCTTATTTAGCAAATTTTGCTGAATTCATGTTTTTAAATAAGGATTCAAAGTACATTACCGACCTTATTAAGGCTGGCATAAGGCTTTTTGTTCAAAATTATATTATGCAATACAAAGAAGAACTTAAAACAGTTCCTGTTCATTTTGCTGGATCTATTGCATATTTTTCTCAATCTGAAATTAGAGAAATTGCTCAAGAAATGGGATTCACTGTTGGTAATTTTGAAAGACGCCCAATAGAAGGTCTTGTTGCATTTCATACAAAAAAAAGAAATAACTAAAACCAATTAACGTGGTTTTAAGTGGTTTTCAACTATTCTAATCTTTGGATTCCGTATAGACTCGATTTTCTTGTTCGGCAACTCTTATAAAAGTTGTTCGTTTTGTAAGTTCTTTTAGTCGCTGTGCTCCAACATACGTGCAAGTGCTTCTCAATCCACCTAAAATATCTTGTATTGTTGTGCCTACTTTTCCTCTATAAGTTACTTCAACAGATTTGCCTTCACTAGCTCTGTATTCAGCAACACCACCTACATGTTTTTCCATAGCTGTTGATGAACTCATACCGTAAAATCGCTTAAAGGTCTTTCCGTTACGCTCAATTATTTCACCACCACTCTCATCATGTCCTGCTAGCATGCCGCCAAGCATCACAAAATCTGCTCCGGCTCCAAACGCTTTAGCAACATCTCCGGGAGTTGTACAACCCCCATCACTTATAATTTGACCACCCAATCCATGCGCGGCGTCTGCACATTCAATAATAGCAGATAATTGAGGATAACCAACACCAGTTTTAACTCGAGTTGTACAAACAGATCCTGGTCCTATTCCAACTTTTACAATATCTGCTCCAGATAGTAAAAGTTCTTCAACCATCTCACCCGTAACGACATTTCCAGCAATAATAACTTTTTCTGGATATTGTTTTCGAGTTTTTTTTACAAAATTTGCAAAGTGTTCAGAATAACCGTTAGCCACATCTATACAAATAAATTTTAATTGCGGATTAAAATTAAAAATAGCGGATAATTTTTCAGAATCTTTATTACTTGTACCTGTACTAATAGCTATATAGTCTTCAATTCCAGCAGGTGCTGTAGCACAGAAAATATTCCATTCATCAACGGAATAATGTTTATGTATCGTGGTAAAAATTTTATTATAAGATAAAGCCTTTGCCATTTCAAAAGTTCCTACTGTATCCATATTAGCCGCCATTATAGGAATACCTTCCCAAGTAACTGAACTATGTAAAAATTTAAAATCTCTATCTAAATTAACCTGAGATCTGCTTTTTAAGGTGGAACGTTTAGGACGAATCATAACATCTTTAAAACCAAGCTTTAAATCATATTCTATGCGCATTTTCAATAAATTTAAGTCATATCAAATGTATTATTTTTAAAATTGAAAATTTAATAAATTAAAAAAAATACATTGGTAAATTTTATTATTTAATATTACCTTAAATATAAATCTACTATCAAAATTTGCATGTATTATAATAACTAATAGTTGTAATACTTTTGGGAATTAGCTTAAATATAAATAAGTTTGCAATAAAGTAATTAAAGATGGCATTTCTTTTTCAATCAATGCGATCCTTTAAAGTAAGGATTACATTGATTTTTTTTACATTTATATTGTTAATATTTGTCCTGTTTTTAGGATATAATCAACTTGAAAGAAAACTTGATTATTTACCGGCTATGGTGAATAATTTAGAAAAAATTAAATTTGATTTATCTAAAGACCTTTTGGAATACCAGAAGCCTATTATTGAAAACAATCAAATACCCGATGTTTCTGCTTTAAAATCTAATTTAAGTTCATATAAGGAAAAACTAAATAGTTTTAATAAAGAGCTTAATAGTCATAATCAGAAATTTGATAAAGACATAAGTGGTATTAGTAATGAAATTGAAAAAATTCAGGAATCAATTTCAAAAGGCGCATTTAATATTGTTCCGTCTATTTTAAATGATAGGATTGAGACATTAAATCTTAAATTAAATAATCTACATCAAGAAAAAAGTGCTTCTCTTTTTAAGAATGGTTCATTTCTATTTGTATTAATTGCTATTATTCTAATTGCTTTAGCTTATTATTTATCTAATAGAATGACAAAAGATTTTGGTCGTTTAAAAGAGAAAATAGACAGCGGGACCATTAAAAATGACAATTCGCTTTCTTCTAAAATTGATGATGTAAATAGTTTAGAAAAATCATTTGAATTACTTAAATCTAAAGTTAGAAAACTAGAATCAGATTTAGAAGAAGCTATAAAAATTAGTGAATATAAATCCGTGTTTTTGGCTAATATGAGTTATGAAATACGTACGCCTTTAAATTCTGTTTTAGGCATGATAAACATGCTAAAACAAAGCCAACTTACTACAGAACAGCAAATACAATTAGAAATTGCAGAGTATTCTTCAGAGCATGTAAAGCAATTAGTTAGTATGATACTGGATAATTCAAAAGTAGAAGGTGGAAAGGTTGAATTAGAATTATCTGCAATAGACTTAAAATCTGATTTATCAAAACTGGTACAAGTATTTAAATATGAAGCTTGGGAAAACGATCTTGAATTTGAATTTAAATTCATGTCTGATGAGAAGGATAAATTTATGTTACTTGGTGATATAAGAAGAATAAAGCAAATAATAACCAATTTAATGAGTAATGCCATTAAATTTACAAACTCAGGAAAAGTATCATTGGTTATAGATCAAACGGTTGGCCCTGATGATTATCAAATAGTTACGTTTTACATTAAAGATACTGGTATTGGAATACCTCCAGAAAAAGCGAAACGAATTTTTGATGATTCCGAGAACAACAATATTTCTATTATAGATTATTATGGGGGAACAGGTTTAGGTTTAACGGCCTCATCTCAATTAATTAAATTAATGGGAGGTGAGCTTAAACTTGAAAGTAAAGAAAATGAAGGGTCTATATTTTATTTTAGTATTCAGCTTCAAAAAACATTAAATATAAAACGAGAAAAACTAGAACCTAGCCCAATATTATTAAATCAGTTTGATTACAAATTCACCGTATTAGTCGCCGAAGATAATACAATGAATCAGAAGGTTATTAAATTTCTTTTAGAGCAACAAGGTGCTGATTGTACGTTTGTTAAAAACGGATCTGATGCCGTTAAATTATTTAATATTCTTGATTTTGATATGGTTTTTATGGATATTTTTATGCCAGAAATGGATGGATATGAAGCTACGAAGCTAATTAAAGAGAGTGAAAAATATGCCAAGAATAATGTTCCAATCATTGCCGTTTCGGCAAGTGCTTTTGAAGAGGATATATTAAATGCTAGGAAAGCAGGAATTGATGATTTTTTAGCAAAACCAATTGAATCTGAAATACTTAAAGAGTTATTGATTAAATATGCACCTAAAGATAAAAGTGCTATTTAAAATATTATTTGATTGCAATCATACTAATTTCAACATGTACGTTTTTAGGTAGTTTAGCTACTTGAACTGTTTCTCTCGCAGGGGCATTGTCTTCATTAAAATAACTTCCATAAACCTCGTTAATTTGACCAAAATCATTCATATCTGTAATAAATATGGTTGCTTTTACTACGTCATCAAAAGTCATATTCGCAGCATTTAAAACAGCTTGCATATTTTCCATTACTTGTCGTGTCTCTGCTTTAATATCATTTAAAACTAAGTCACCAGTTTGTGGGTTTAAAGCAATTTGCCCAGAAGTATATAAGGTATTACCTTTTAAAACAGCTTGATTATATGGACCAATAGGGGCGGGTGCATTTGTAGTATTAATAATTTTTTTCATTGTATATCAATTTAATGATTTAATAAAGGATTATAGCTGCAAATCCGGTTGATTTCTCTTATCGTATTTAAGATCTTTCAAAATATTAGATTTGATTCCAATAAAGAAATACCACGAAGCTCTGGAACTAAAAGGAACCCAACTAAAATTCATTCTCCAACTTAATAAATCTCTTTCAAAACGCAATTGAGTATAGGTAAATCCTTGATTTTTCAAATCGTAACCAGATGATGCACCTACAGACCATTTTGGTGAAAGTTCAATATCTCCAGAAAACATTAGTGAGTGTGAAGAAATTTCATTTTGTCTTCGAGAATTATTATAGTTGACAGCATAAGCAATTCGTACACTCCAAGGTATTTTAAAATTGTAAAATTGACTTACTTTTTCTTCATCATCATCCTTGTTCTTTTCATCAAATCGTTCACTTGTATAGCCATCCGGAAGTCCAAATAAACCATCATCACGACCACCGCTTCGCATATTTTCATCAATTCCAGCTTGATTTTTGTCGTCTGATTTACCATCTTTACTGGAGAGAGAGTAATTCAATGTTAAATTAGCACTTGTAAGTCTAAATAAACTACCACCGTTATTAATATTGAAATCTCCAACCTTGTTATTGTTATTATCAAGTGCATAAGGGTCTAAAGTAGCACCAAAGTTGATACTCATTTTATTCTTTAATAATTGAGTGCCACCAGTCATTCTTAAAGGACTCCATTGAAGGGAGTCCCCAGCAAAATTATAGGAAGTTGAGAAATTTAAATTATTAAGTAATGTAATTTTTTTAGCTTCTGTGGCCGTAGTGTCTCTGTCCTTTACTTTAGCCTCGAAAGTGTTTGATAATGAGAGCCCCATGGAACTAGAAAAATTCTTATTTGGAGTCCCAAAAATACCCTGTTCAAACCTGCTATATTCTACATCTTTTGTTGTTAAGCCATCGGCACTAATAACTTCATAAGAGTCATAATATTTGTCAAAACCTGGATTAATATTATAACTTACAGAAGGTCTCATAACATGTCTAATAGCTTGTATTTTCGGATCTTTACCCTCTTTTTTAAAATCGAACATACCGTAAATAGTAGTCCCTAAACTAGTACTAAAATTATAAGTCCTAAAAGCATCAAAGCCATTTATAGTTTCTGTAACAGTATTATTTTCGGTTTGATCATACGATTTTTCGATAGTTTTAAATGTCCAAACTTCATTGTAGTTGGTACTAGCACTTAAACTAAAATACTTAAAGACTTTAAAATTTGTGCTTAATGGAATGGAGTGCTGAAACCCAGCCTTTGCATCTTGAAACATTTCTTTTTTAAAGAATAAAGAATCGGTTGTTTGAATTCTATTTTCTCCTCTTAAGTTATATTGAAGATTGACATTTTGAATAATTCCTTTTTTAGACCCAGTCTTAGGAGCAAACGGGAATATCCTCCCAACGCTTCCCTGAAAAGTGGGAAGGGTCATGTTAATTTGTTCAGTATTTGTATTTTGCTGATGCGTCGCCGTAACACTGAAATTAACTTGAGGATCACCTTGAAAACTCTTAGAATATGACACAGATGACGACATGGTGTTATTTAAAAAGCTACCCGTATTTATTTGGTTTATAGACGTTTTATAATAGGTACTACTACCTAAGTTAACAGAAGCAGAAAATCGTGAATTAGGACTTGATTTTCCATCTTGACTATGTGACCAACGTAAATTATATACGGTTGATTTAGAATAATCGGGAAAACCACGTTCACTGGCAATTAAATTTTCATAACGAAAGCCAAAATTGCCCCTAAACTTATAGCGTAAAGCATAATTACTTTCAAGTCTAAACCCATAACTACCGTTTGTATAGTAATCACCTAATACCGCTAAATCCACATAATCACTAATTGCAAAATAATATCCACCGTTCTGCAAAAAGTAACCACGTTGATTTTGTTCACCAAACGTAGGGAACAAAATTCCTGAGGTTTGTTTTTCAGATTGTGGAAAAAACCCAAAAGGCAGACCTAATGGCGTAGGTACATTATAAATAAATAGATTGGCTAAACCTGTTACAATTTTTTTACCAGGAACTACCTTGGCTTTTCTTAATAAGATATAATATTCTGGGTCTTCTAAATCTTCAGCTGTTGTATATTTTCCTCTTGCTATAAAATAAACCGAATCATTTTCTTTTTTAGTAATTTCAGCAATAACGGTTCCTCCAGATTGTTCAGTTTTAGAATTATAAATAAGGGCTTTTTGTGTTTTAGTATTAAAAATAATAGAATCGGGCTCCACTACATTACTACCTTGCTTAAAAATGGGGGCTTGCGAATAATCTCCAATAGAATCTTTTATACCCTTGGCATACACCTCATTTTTACTATAATCAATAATTATGCTACCTGCCTTTATATTCATATCGCCATAAGTAATCTCGGCATCTTTATATAAATATAGTTTTTGTTGTTTTTGATTAAAAGAAGTAAAATCTGTAGCTTTATAATCAACAATATGCTCTAAAAGTTCTTTTTTTTTAGTCTTAGTAGTGTCCTTTAAAATGGTGTCTTGTACTTTTTCAGAAACGTTTACTTGAGGAAGGTCGGATGTATTAAGAATCAAATTATCTTTAACTACTGGTTCAATAGAAGTCCCTTTTTTAGGTATATCTTGACTAAAGCTATACATGTTTATAAACATTGTAAAACTTAATGTAAAAAGTAGTTTAAAGTTGTTTGTATGCAATGCTTTTAAATGTATTTTTGTAAAAGTATGGCTCGGTTTTTGAAAAGCCAAAATTACATATATTTTTTTTGAGATTATTTCTTTATTAAATAAAATTTAAAATAAAATAAAGCTTACAATTAAGTCATTAAAACCCTTATGAAAACGCATAAAGTTATACTTTTCGTATCATTTATTTGTTTGATATTATTTTCTTCATTTGTTACCTCAAATATTAAAAGAACACATCAATTTATTGTGGTTCTTGATGCAGGACATGGCGGTAAGGATCCAGGTAGACCAACAAAAAATGGTTATATAGAAAAAGATATCGCTTTAAAAATCGTATTGGAAATTGGGGCGGAACTTGAAAAAAATCCTAATATTAAAGTTATTTACACACGTAAAACTGATGTTTTTGTTGATTTATTTGAAAGAGGTAAAATAGCAAATAGGGCAAAAGCAGATTTATTTGTATCGGTTCATTGTAATGCGCACCACACGCAGGCAGAGGGTGCTGAAACCTATGTTTTAGGAATTCACAGAAATAAAACAAATTTTGATGTTGCCAAAGCTGAAAACGAGGTAATTTATCTGGAAGAAGATTATGAAAAGAAATATGCAGGGTTTAACCCTAATTCTCCGGAAGCAGTAATTAGTTTAACATTGGCTCAAGAAGAGTATTTAGACCAAAGTATACAATTAGCGAGTTTTATTCAAGATGAATTTACGAACAAATTAAAACGAAAAGACAGAGGTGTTAAACAAGCTGGCTTTATTGTTTTGCACCAAACTGTGATGCCGAGTGTTTTAATTGAAGCTGGTTTTATAACTAATGATTCTGAGGGTTCTTATTTGAATTCAAAAAGAGGACAAAATGAAATCTCAAATTCTATTACTGATGCAATTATTAATTATAAAAAGACATTAGATCAAAATGTAGGTGATGAAATATTTGCTGAAGAGATTGCCTCTGATAATAAACCAGATGTTATTGAGGATACGAGTGGCCCAACAGTTGTTTATAAGGTACAAATAGCTGCCGGGTCCAGAAAGATAGACACAAAACCTTATAACTTTAAGCAACTAGAAGACATTTCTTATGAAAAAGAGAATAATCTTTACAAGTATTATTATGGTTCTTCAACTAATTATAATAAAATTTTAGAAATGGAAAATGTTGCTAAATTAAAGGGTTATAAATCAAGTTTTATTGTAGCATTTAAAGAAGGGAAACGGATTTCAGTTTCAGAAGCTTTAAAAACAACTGCTAATTAAGCCTATTCTTTTTAAATTTATTTTAAATTTGTTTTAATAAAAAAAAGTTACTTTGAAAATAACAAAAGAAGTTAAAACAGCCGTCCTCGTATTATTAGGAATCTTTCTATTTATTTTTGGATATAATTATCTAAAGGGTCAAAACCTTTTTGAACCCAAAAATGTTTATTATACTGAATTTGATTATAATGCTTTAAGCAGCTCTTCAGTCGTAACAGTTAAAGGAAATACTGTTGGGAAAATTCAAGATATCATTTATGATTTTAAAACTGGAAAAACCAGAATTGGCTTTACTGTTAATAAAGAGTTGAAATTCTCAAAGGACAGTAAGATTAGGCTTTATGAAACAGGATTAATGGGTGGTAATGCGCTTGCAATAATTGTAAGTAATGAAGGAGAACTTGCAAAACCTGGTGATATCTTGGAATCAGAAGTACAGGTTGGAATGATTACAAGTCTTTCAAAAAACTTTGCAGGTTTGAGTAACGAATTAGATACAACATTAAAAACAACTGATGAACTTTTAACAAACGTCAATAAAATTGTAATTGATGAGTCTGATGCTGGTTTAAAAAGAACAATCTCAGAGCTTAATGCTACTTTAAAGTCTTTCAAAGATCTTTCAAACTCATTAAATAGTGTTGTTTCTGAAAATGATAAGAATATTGCAGTTATCCTTGAAAATTTTAAAACAACAAGTAGTGAACTAGCTGTTATGATGTCTGATTTAAAAGAAGCGAATTTAGGAAATACAGTGGATTCATTGAATTCAACTTTAGCAAATGTAAATACACTCCTCACTAATCTTAATAATGGAGAAGGTTCCATGGGTAAACTTCTAAAAGATGACGCCTTATATAAAAATTTAGAAGGAGCCACCAAAGAAATGGAATTATTGTTAGAAGATATTAAACTTCACCCAAAGCGATATTTCAGAATTTTATCAAAGAAAGAAATACCCTATACGGAACCAGAAACTAATTAATAATTCATGAATTATTTACCAAATATTCTTTTTGCTTTAATACTTGTTGCAGGGATTGGATATTTTACAAAAAATGTAAAGAAACTAATCCGTAATATTAAATTAGGTCAGGATTTAGATGTAAGCGATAATAAGTCACAACGTTGGAAAAATATGGCAATGATTGCTCTTGGGCAGAGCAAAATGGTTCGACGCCCAGTAGCTGGTTTTTTACATATTATTGTTTATGTAGGATTTGTAATTATAAACATTGAAGTCCTAGAGATAATTATTGATGGATTAATTGGTACACATAGAATATTTTCTTCAATTGGTGTGTTGTATGGATTTTTAATTGGCTCTTTTGAAATATTAGCTCTTTTAGTTTTGGTTGCGGTTATTGTATTCTGGATTCGAAGAAATATATTGAAAATACAACGCTTTTGGAAAAGCGAAATGACAAGTTGGCCAAAAAATGATGCCAATTATATTTTATACTTCGAAATGGTTTTAATGTCTTTATTCTTGATAATGAATGCTACAGATAGTCATTTTCAAGCTATGGACTCAGGGAATATTATAAGTCAATATATTGTGCCATTTTTTACAGGATTGTCTGAAAACTCATTGCACCTTATCGAGAGAACCGCATGGTGGTTTCATATTATTGGTATATTAATTTTCTTAAACTACTTATATTTTTCCAAACATTTGCATATTCTCTTAGCCTTTCCAAATACATTTTATGCTAGTTTAAGACCTAAGGGTCAATTTAATAATTTAGAGGCGGTTACTAAGGAAGTTAAGATGATGATGGATCCTAATGTTGATCCGTTTGCTGCTCAGCCAGATGGGGCTGAAGTACCGGCAAAATTTGGAGCTAGTGATGTTCAGGATTTAAACTGGGTACAATTGCTAAACGCCTATACTTGTACAGAGTGCGGACGTTGTACAAGTGAATGTCCTGCCAATCAAACAGGTAAAAAATTATCACCTCGTAAAATTATGATGGATACCAGGGATCGGTTAGAAGAGGTTGGTAAAAATATAGATACTAATAAGGGGACTTTTGTCGATGATCAGAAGCAATTATTAGATAATTATATCACAAGAGAAGAATTATGGGCTTGTACCTCCTGTAATGCCTGTGTTGAGGCATGTCCGGTTAGTATTAATCCATTATCAATCATTTTAGATATGCGCCGTTATTTAGTTATGGAACAATCGGCAGCGCCAGTAGAACTGAATAATATGATGACAAATATTGAAAATAATGGAGCGCCATGGCCTTATAATCAAATGGACAGACTCAATTGGAAAAACGAATAGAGAAATTCATGTTTAAGGCGTACAAATTCAAAAAATATAATAACAAATGAGCGAATTACTTAAAGTGCCAACCATGGCTGAATTTATGGCTCAAGGCAAACAACCAGAAGTTTTATTTTGGGTAGGTTGTGCCGGCAGTTTTGATGACAGGGCAAAAAAGATAACAAAAGCTTTCGTAAAACTTTTAAATAAAGCACAAGTAGAATTTGCAGTTTTAGGAACCGAAGAAAGTTGTACAGGTGATCCCGCTAAACGCGCAGGTAATGAGTTTTTATTCCAAATGCAGGCTGTTACAAATATAGAAGTACTTAATGCTTATGAAATAAAAAAGATAGTTACCGCTTGTCCACACTGTTTTAATACCATAAAAAATGAATACCCAGAACTCGGTGGGACATATGAAGTAATGCATCATACTGAGTTTTTAAAGAGTTTACTTGATGATGGCAGATTGACCATAGAGGGTGGTAAATTTAAAGGGAAGAAAATTACATTTCATGATCCGTGCTATTTAGGTAGAGCAAATAATGTTTATGAAGCGCCAAGAGATTTAATTATCAAATTGGAAGCAGAACTTATTGAAATGAAGAACTGTAAAAAGACCGGGCTCTGTTGTGGAGCAGGAGGTGCTCAGATGTTTAAGGATGCTGAAAAAGGAGATAAGGAAGTAAATATAGCACGTACAGAGGAAGCACTTGAAATACAACCTGAAATAATTGCAGCAGGTTGCCCATTTTGTAATACCATGATGACTGATGGTATTAAAGTAAAAGAAAAAGAAAGTGACGTAGCTGTTATGGATATTGCTGAATTAATTGCTAATGCCCAAGATTTATAATCTTTAAATGAATAAATTTAGAATCTTCGGAACTATTCTTCTGTTAATTGGAGTCTTTATTAAAATTTATAATGAGAATGAAGGAATAGATTTTATTTCTGGAGTTTTGATTGGTTTAGGAATAGGTTTAGTTATCAGCGGACGAATAAATTACTTTAAAAAATAAAAAATGCTAGTAGATTTTAATACATTACCTGATGAATCCAGAGTATGGATATATCAAGCCAATCGTTCTTTTTCAGAACAGGAAATTGAACAACTTGAAAAGAGATTACAGGAGTTTATTCAGAACTGGACAGCCCATGGAGGAGATTTGGAATCTGGTTATTGTATTAAATATAAGCGTTTTATAGTTATTGGATTAAATCAAAACTTAAATAGAGCAACAGGCTGCTCTATTGATTCTTCTGTTCATTTTATTCAGCAATTAGAAAAAGATTTTTCTGTAGATTTGTTAGATAAAATGAATGTTTCTTATAAACAAGGTGAATATATTGCTTATAAAACTTTAACCGATTTTAGAAAGATGGCTAAAGAAAAAGCAGTCTCAAAAAATACGATTGTATTTAATAATTTAGTCAATAATATTGCTGAATTTAAAGAAAATTGGGAAGTTCCTGCTAGCGACAGTTGGCACAATAGATTTGTTAAATAATCTTATCTGACTTTATTAAGGAATTTTATTAAATAAAGTATTTAGGTTTATATCTAAAAAAACTTTTATATCTCAAATAGAATATTGATTTTTACGACTTGCAAAAAGTAAAGATGAAATTATGGCTAATGAGATTTTTCTGTTAAATATTTCGGGACAGGATAAACCAGGATTAACTTCAAGTTTAACAAGTGTTTTAGCGATATACGATGCTAAGGTATTGGATATTGGACAAGCTAACATTCACGATACATTATCTTTAGGTATTTTATTCGAAATTGAATCTGGAGCAAATTCTGCTTCTGTATTAAAAGATTTACTTTTTAAATCATATGAACTTGGGATTAAAGCTAAGTTCACACCAATTTCATTAGAAAATTATGAAAAATGGGTAGGTCTTCAAGGTAAAGATCGCTATATAGTCACCATTCTCGGAGAAAAACTAGCTGCCGAACAAATATCTGAAGTCACTAAAATAATTTCCGATAAGAATTTAAATATAGACTCTATAAAAAGGTTAACAGGGCGCACGTCACTTGTTAAAGAGCAGGAATATCCTAGAGCCTGTATACAACTATCTATAAGAGGTAAAATAGAAGATAAACGTGAGTTTACAGAAAAATTTATGCGTATCTCAAGAGAATTAGATGTAGATATTGCATTTCAAGAAGATAATATTTTTAGACGAAATAGACGATTGGTTTGTTTCGATATGGATTCAACATTAATACAAGCAGAAGTTATAGATAAATTGGCTGAACTTGCTGGTGTAGGAGATGAAGTGAAGGCTATTACTGAAGCCGCAATGCAAGGAGAAATTGATTTTAAAGAAAGTTTTAAACGACGAATGAAGTTGCTAAAAGGATTGAGTGAAGACACACTTCATGAAGTAGCCATTAACCTTCCTATAACCAAAGGAGCCAGGAGATTAATTGATACCTTAAAAAGTTATGGGTTTAAAACGGCAATTTTATCTGGGGGGTTTACTTACTTTGGAAACTACCTTCAAAAAGAATTGGGAATGGATTATATGTTTGCCAATGAATTAGAAATAATAGATGGTGTTTTAACTGGTGGTTATATTGGTGAAATTGTTGATGGAAATAGAAAAGCGGAATATCTAAAAGAAATAGCTAAAAAAGAGGGTATTGATATTAGTCAAACTATCGCAGTAGGGGATGGTGCAAACGATTTACCAATGCTTAATTTGGCCGGATTAGGTATTGCTTTTCATGCAAAACCAACGGTAAAAGAAAATGCACAAAATTCTATTTCTAGCATAGGGTTAGATGGTGTATTATATCTGTTAGGTTACCACGATAGGCATATAGATTTAATGGAATAATAAGTTCGTCAAAAGCTTTTAATTTAAATTTTTCGTTCGATAACTCTTCCTGTCATTGGTTTTAAAATTAAGACACAAAATGTCAAATGGGAGATAAAATTTATAATCGATTAGGTTTTTTACTTTCATGTTATAATTCTATCTTAAAGTCTTTTATTCTTCTTTATAAAAGTGTTAATTTCGCATGGTTTTTTACATATATAAAAGCGATATAAAGAACTACGATTAATCCATAATTATGCGTCAAATAAAATATACTGTTTCTTTATTTTTTGTTTTCAATTTTGTGATGGCACAAAATATTAAAGATCCTCTTTTAACTACAGATGTTGTAGCTCAAAAAAAGTGGGTTGATAGCATTTACAATACCTTAACACTTAAAGAAAAAGTAGGACAACTATATACAATTCAAGTATTTTCTAATCAGGATGAAATTACTAAACAAGAAAAAATCCAATTAATAAAAGATTTTCATATTGGTGGGATTATATACTCTCAAGGTGGCCCAGTAAGACAAGCAAAATTAGATAATGAATTACAAAGTCTTTCTAGAATTCCAATTTTAGTTAGCATGGATGCGGAATGGGGTTTGAATATGCGTTTAGATTCTACCTTTGCATTCCCCTGGAATATGACTCTTGGAGCAATTAAAGATAATTTGCTAATTGAGCAAGCTGGAAAACAAATAGGAGAACATTGTAAGCGTTTAGGTGTGCATTTGAATTTTGCCCCGGTGGTTGATATAAATACCAATCCTAAAAACCCAATTATTGGGAATCGTTCTTTTGGAGAAGGTAGAGATAACGTTACTAAAAAAGCGATATCATTTATGAATGGTATGCAAAGCGCGGGTGTCTTGGCAAATGCAAAACATTTTCCGGGACATGGTGATACCGAAATGGATTCCCATAAAACGCTTCCAACGATTGATTTTGATGAAAAACGAATTGATTCGGTCGAAATATACCCTTACTCAAAACTCATCAAAGAAGGTCTTTCTAGTATAATGGTAGCTCATTTAAATGTTCCTGGATTAGAAAAAAGACCAAACTACCCGTCATCATTATCGAATCATATAGTTACTGATATCTTAAAAGAGTCACTTGGCTTTAATGGGCTTATTATTTCTGATGCTTTAAATATGAAAGGTGTATCAAATTTTGATAAATCAGGCGAAATAGATTTAGCTGCTTTTTTAGCGGGTAATGATATTTTATTAATATCTGAAAACCCTCCTAATGGAATTACTAAAATTATGGATGCTTATTATGAAGGTAAAATTTCGGAAGCACGTCTGGAATATTCAGTAAAAAAAATATTAAAAGCTAAGTATAAAGTAGGGTTAAATCATTATAAACCCATTGAAATAAAAAATTTAGCCGCAGATTTAAATAGAATTAAAGATCAAGGGTTGTATGAAGACCTTTTAGAAAATGCTTTAACAATATTAAAAAACAAATCAGATATAATTCCGATTCGCAAATTAGAAACTAAAACAATAGCCTATGTAAAATTGGGTGACGATGATGGTTCATCATTTCTAGAAGAATTAAAAAAATATGGAAAAGTTCATGAAGTAAAAGCAGAAAAGCTTGATGACTTATTAACCCAACTGAAATCATATAATACAGTTATTATTGGGTTTCATAGATCTAATGATAGTCCATGGAAGAGTTTTGAGTTTTCAGATCAGGATATGGTTTGGTTGTATGAAATAGCTAGAACACATGATGTTATTTTAGATGCTTTTGTAAAACCATATGCCTTGGCAGATATTAAAACGATAGAAAATATTGAGAGTATAGTCGTTAGTTATCAAAACAGTGAAATTGCACAACGAAAATCGGCACAATTAATATTTGGAGCCATTCCTTCTAAAGGAGATTTACCAGTTTCAGTAGGAGAATTTTTTAAGGCAGGTGACGGAATAAAAAATAATGACCTGAAACGATTAAGTTATACTATACCTGAAAGAGCAGGGATGAGTTCAAAAAAATTAGAAAAAGTGGATTCTGTCGCTCAGTATGCTGTAGATAATAAAATGACACCAGGAATTCAGTTACTTATAGCTAGAAAAGGAAAAGTTATTTATAATAAAAACTTCGGTAAGCATACCTACGAAGGTAATGAAATAGTAACATCGAACGATATTTATGATGTTGCCTCTTTAACGAAAATCTTAGCGACTCTGCCCTTGTTAATGGAATTGGAAGAACAGGGTATTGTTAATTTAGATGAAAAGCTTTCAAAATTACTTCCCGAATATAAAAATTCAAATAAAAAGAATGTTACAATCAAGCAAATGTTATCGCACTATGCGAGATTGTCACCTTGGATTCCGTTTTATGTAGCAACTTTAGATCCCGTTACTAAAAAACCTAGTGGGAAATATTATAGAAACTTTCCAAGTAGTAAATTTAATATAGAAGTAACCCATAATTTGTTTCTGAGAAACGATTATAAAGATTCCATCCAAGGTATTATTAAAGATAGTAAGCTGTTAAGCAGGTTAAGATATAAATACAGTGATTTGCCTTACTATATTTTAAAGAAATATATTGAATCATATTATCGCAAGGGGTTAGATGAATTAGTTCAAGACCATTTTTATGAATCATTAGGAGCGAATTTAACCATGTATAATCCGTATCATAAAATAAGTGATAAAGATATTGTACCTACTGAAATAGACGATTATTATAGATTTGAGGAAGTTCATGGTTTTGTTCACGATATGGGAGCTGCCATGCAAAATGGAGTAGGTGGTCATGCAGGTATATTTAGTAATACCAATGATATTGCTAAAATTATGCAGATGTATTTGCAAAAGGGTTTTTATGGCGGAACGCGATATTTTAAGCCAGAAACTATGGATAAATTTAATACTTGCTATTTTTGTGATAAAGATAATAGGCGTGGAATAGGATTTGATAAACCCCAGTTAGAAGTAGAAGGGCCAACATGTGGGTGTGTGTCTATGACAAGTTTTGGGCATTCTGGTTTTACAGGAACTTATGCCTGGGCAGATCCAGAAAAGGAAATTGTATATGTGTTTTTAGCAAATAGAACATATCCTAATGCAGGTCAAAATTTACTTTTAAGAGAAAATATAAGGACTGAAATTCAGCGCTTAATTTATGAAGCAATAGAAGATTAAAATAATATTGGTGTTTAAAATTTATAAAGTTTTAATACTAAAAAAATAGAGATTATGATAATAGGAATTGTTTGTTACCCAACATTTGGTGGAAGTGGAGTTGTTGCCACGGAGCTTGGTTTAGAGCTTTCTAAGCGAGGACATGAAATTCATTTCATAACCTATAATCAACCTGTTAGACTGGAGTTATTAAGTAATAATGTGCACTATCATGAGGTAACTGTGGCTGAATACCCTTTATTTCACTATCAACCTTATGAACTGGCTTTATCCAGTAAATTGGTTGATATGGTAAAACTTCATAAAATTGAAATTTTACACGTACATTATGCTATTCCTCATGCATATGCTGCTTATATGGCAAAAAAAATGTTGCAGGAAGAAGGTGTTTTTGTGCCCATTGTAACAACCTTGCATGGAACCGATATAACCCTTGTTGGAAGTCATCCGTTTTATAAACCGGCCGTTACATTTAGTATCAATAAATCTGATGCAGTGACAGCTGTTTCGCAAAGTTTAAAAGAAGATACTTTGCGATTATTTGATATTAAAAAGGATATTACTGTAGTACCAAACTTTATTGATTTAGATAAGTATAGTAACAATTTCAACGATTGCCAGCGTGCTATGATGGCAAATGATGAAGAAAGAATCATTACCCATATTAGTAATCTTAGACCGGTTAAACGTGTTCAGGATGTAATTACTGTTTTTTATAATATTCAAAAGGAGATACCTGCTAAATTAATGTTAGTTGGCGAAGGTCCTGAGCGTGAGAAAATAGAGCTTCAATGTCAAAAATTAGGAATTTTAGATAAGGTTATTTTCTTTGGAAAAAGTAATGAAATAGATAAGATATTATGCTTTAGTGATTTGTTTCTATTACCATCTGAAACAGAGAGTTTTGGTTTGGCGGCATTAGAAGCGATGGCTTCAAGTGTTGCCGTTATTTCAAGTAATACAGGGGGTATTCCAGAAGTTAATATTCATGGCGTTACAGGATTTTTAAGTAATGTTGGTGATGTGGAAGATATGTCTAAAAATGCTCTTTATATTTTAAAAGATAAAAAACGACTTGAGACTTTTAAAACCAATGCACGTAAGGAAGCTTTAAAATTCGATCTTCATAAAATAGTACCTCAATATGAAGCTGTTTATATAGATACATTATCAAAATGTTTGGTGCTTTAAGCTATATTTTAAATAATAAAAAAGCGCCTTTTAGGCGCTTTTTTAATTATGTGATTTTATAAATTAGAATTGATAGCGTATACTGAAGGCGATATCAAAATCTAAATCATTGTTATTCAAATTATCGTTTCCAAACCCTAACTCAGGTCTCAAATCTAAAGATAATAATAATGGGATATCAAAAGCATATTCAATTCCAATATTACCTGCTGCATAAATAAAGGTGTCATTGTAATCTTTTAAGTCATTTTTTCCATCAAATGAACCTAATCCACCACCGGCACCAGCATACCAGTTAAAAGATCCCTCTAAATTAAATACCCATTGATATAAAGCAGTTAGTTTAAATCCATCATAATCATTACCATTTCTCCAGCCTAAGTCGAATTCTAATCGGTTGTTATCTCCTAAGGCGCGTTGATATGAGATTTCAGCTCCCATACCATCACTATCTCCAAGACGCAAACCAATGGCATTTTCAGAAATAGTTTGAGCATTTGATAAAGTTGTAAAGCCAATAAAAATTAAGGCTATTAAAAATAATTTTTTCATAAGTTATTAGTTTTTTATTCTTTTTGATATACGAGCCATATAATAAAAAAGCCCATTTTAAAATTCTTTTTATTTATTCAAAAATAACGTCAAAAATGTAATTATATTTAACTTTCTATTTGATTTATAAACATAGTTATTAAAATTATGAGCTTAACATCTCATTTGCAGACGTTACAAAAAAACCTTTCGGGAGAATTATTTTATGATGATTTAATGAAATCAATTTATGCAACTGATGCTTCTGTTTACAGAATACTTCCGTTGGCTGTTGCTTATCCAAAAAACACTGATGATATTAAAAACATAATATCTTTTGCTAAAAGACACAACACGTCGATAATTCCGAGAACAGCTGGAACTTCTTTGGCAGGTCAATGCGTAGGAAATGGCATTGTAGTAGATGTTTCTAAATATTTCACTAGAATTTTAGATATTAATGAAAAAGAGCAAACAGTAACTGTTCAGCCTGGCGTTGTTCGAGATGAATTAAATAATTATTTAAAACCCTTTGGGTTATTTTTTGGTCCTAATACTTCAACGTCAAATAGATGTATGATTGGCGGAATGGTTGGAAATAATTCTTCGGGAACCACCTCAATTAAATATGGAGTAACAAGAGATAAAGTATTAGAGTTACAAGCTATTTTGAGTGATGGAAGTGAAGCGGTTTTTAAGAATTTATCTAAGGACCAGTTTTTTGAAAAATCGAACGAAAACACATTAGAAGGGCATATTTATAAAACAATTTATACTGAATTGTCATCTGATGGCGTAACAGAAAATATTATTAAAAACTTTCCTAAGCCAGAAATACATAGAAGAAACACTGGTTATGCGATTGATGAGTTAATAAAATCAGAAGTATTTTCAAATAATAACGATCCTTTTAATATGTGTCAGTTACTTTCAGGTAGCGAGGGAACATTGGCATTCACAACCAAAATAAAACTTAAGCTAGATAGGGTTCCAATAAAAGAATCCGTAATGGTATTGGCACATTTTGAAAGTATAGAAAACTGTATGGCTGCGGTTGAAATGCTTATGACACATGATTTGTATACTTGTGAGATGATGGATAAAACCATTTTAGATTGCACTAAGTATAACAAAGCGCAACAAGAAAATCGCAAATTTATTGAGGGTGACCCAAAGGCAATTTTAATGTGTGAAGTAAAAGGAGATACAGTCTTTGAAGCGAATACAAAGGCAGAAGCCTTAATTAAAGATTTAATGGGCACAGGTTTAAGTTATGCTTATCCTAAATTACTTAGTGAAAACATTGATAAAGCAGCGCAGTTAAGAAGTGCTGGGTTAGGATTATTAGGAAATATAATTGGAGATAAAAAATCGGCGGCTTGTATTGAAGATACTGCGGTAGCTTTACCAGACTTAGCGAATTATATAAATGAGTTCACGGCTTTAATGAAAAGCTACAATCAAAATGCAATTTATTATGCACATGCCGGAGCAGGTGAATTACATTTGCGTCCCATTCTTAATTTAAAAAAATCTGAAGATGTCCAGTTATTTAGAAAAATAACTACGGATGTAGCACATTTGGTAAAAAAATATAATGGGTCTTTTAGTGGTGAACACGGAGATGGTATAGTGAGAGCCGAATTTATTTCTTTAATGATTGGAGATTCAAATTACAACATTTTAAAGCGAATAAAAAGCGCTTTTGATCCCGATAACATATTCAATCCGGGTAAAATTGTAGATCCGTTTCCAATGGACAAATCGTTGCGTTATGAACCAGATAGAATAGAACCGGAGATTAATACACTTTTAGATTTTACTGATTCCATGGGAATTCTTCGTGAAACTGAAAAATGTAATGGATCGGGTGATTGCAGAAAATTACCAGAGTTTGGAGGAACCATGTGTCCAAGTTATAGAGCTACCAGAAAAGAAAAGGATACAACTCGTGCGAGGGCCAATGCATTGCGGGAGTTTTTAACCCATTCAGAGAAAGTGAATCGATTTAATCATTCAGAATTAAAAGAAGTTTTTGATTTATGTTTAAGCTGTAAAGCTTGTGCTAGTGAATGCCCTAGTAGTGTTGATGTTGCTAGTTTAAAGGCTGAGTTTCTATTCCAATATCAAAAAGCAAATGGAGTGCCTTTAAGAGCAAAATTATTTGCTTACAATAATCAATTTAATAAACTAGGAAGTTTATTTCCTCGAGTTTTTAATTATATATATTCAAATGAATTTACATCCTCATTAATAAAAAAGTCATTAAGAATATCAACAAAAAGAAGCTTGCCTTCTATTTCAAATAAAAGTTTAAATAAAATATTAAAAGCACCTAATAAACAAGAAGTTAAAAATAATTATATTAAGACTGTTTTTCTTTTTAACGACGAATTTACAAACTTTCTGGACACTCAAATTGGTCTTGATGCATTTGAATTATTAACTGAATTAAATTATAATGTTGAAGTTATAAATCATTTTGAATCTGGTCGCGCTTTTTTGTCAAAAGGACTTTTGGAGCAAGCGAAAAATTTGGCTAATAAAAACGTGTCGATATTTAAAAATAAAATATCAAAAGAAACGCCATTATTAGGTATAGAACCATCTGCTATTTTAACCTTTAAAGATGAATATTTAAGATTGGCAAATGATAAAACAGCGGCATCTAACATTGCAAAATATACTTATTTAATTGAAGAATTTATTCAACAAGAAATTGAAATTGGTAATATTAGATCAGAACAGTTTACTTTGACAGAAAAAACTATAAAATTTCATGGTCATTGTCATCAAAAAGCACTATTAAATCAATCTTCAAGTTTTAGTGTCTTAAATTTACCAAAAAACTATAGTGTCACAATCATACCAAGTGGTTGCTGCGGAATGGCAGGGAGTTTTGGATATGAAAAAGAACACTATGAAGTTAGTATGACAATCGGTAATCAGGTTTTGTTTCCTGCTATCAAAAATGCTTCAAAGGAAACTCTAATATCAGCTAATGGAACCAGTTGTAGGCACCAAATAAAAGATGGAACACAACGGGAAGCCTTACATCCAATAACCATTTTAAGACGTGCATTGGTTTAATTTTTTTAATGAATTAAGGGGTTACAATTTTTGTTTCTAATAGAATAAATATACATTAGCAACAAAATACATTTTATGGCAGGAAATTCTTTTGGGAAACTTTTTACTCTGACTACCTATGGAGAATCACACGGACCAGCATTAGGGGGTGTTATTGATGGTTGTCCATCTGGAATAGAATTAAATGTAGAGGCTGTTCAACAAGAATTAGATAGAAGGAAGCCAGGGCAATCTTCCATTGTTACGCAAAGAAAAGAACCAGATATTGTAAAATTTCATTCTGGAATTTTTGAAGGTAAAACAACAGGTATGTCTATCGGTTTTATAATTGAAAATACAAATCAGAAATCCCACGATTACACTCATATAAAAGATAGTTACAGACCAAGTCATGCCGATTATGTTTATGATAAAAAATATGGTTTTAGAGATTATAGAGGTGGTGGAAGAAGTTCTGCTAGAGAAACGGCATGCCGGGTAGTTGCTGGTGCGATAGCCAAACAAATGCTTAAAGGTATAGTAATTAAAGCGTACGTTTCTGGAGTTGGAACCTTAAAAATTAATAAGCATTATACAGAATTAGATTTATCTAAAACTGAAACAAACATTGTAAGATGTCCTGATGCTGAAATGGCAGCTAAAATGGAATCTTATATAAAAGATGTTAGGGGAAAAGGAGATACCGTTGGAGGCATTGTAAGTTGTGTCATAAAAAATGTACCCGTGGGACTTGGGGAACCGGTATTTGACAAATTGCACGCAGAGTTAGGTAAGGCTATGCTATCTATTAATGCTGTTAAAGGCTTTGAATACGGTAGTGGTTTTGAAGGTAGTACCATGTTCGGCAGCCAACATAACGATGCTTTTAATAATGATGGAACTACTAAAACAAACTTTTCTGGAGGTATTCAGGGCGGAATTAGTAATGGTATGGATATCTATTTTAATGTGGCATTTAAACCTGTAGCTACACTTATTCAAAAATATGAAACCATAGATAAAAGTGGTAATACGGTTGAAATGCAGGGAAAAGGGCGCCATGATCCGTGTGTTGTTCCCAGAGCCGTTCCTATCGTTGAAGCTATGGCTGCCTTAGTAATAGCAGATTTTTGGTTACAAAATAAAGTAGCTCATTTGTAGCTTTTTCCTGCTTTCAGCTTAATCTTTTGCCGCAGCAAAAGGATATCGCTTCTATCAGGGCTAAAAAAATTATATGGTATTTTAATACAAAAGAAAAAACACATGAAAAAACTCGCATTACATTGGAAAATTCTTATTGGAATGGTTCTTGGAATTATTTGGGCATTATTGTCAAGTTCGCTTGGATGGAGTGCGTTTACCATTGATTGGATTGATCCTTTTGGCACCATTTTTATAAATCTTTTAAAATTAATTGCAGTACCCTTAGTGTTATTCTCTATAATTAGCGGTGTCGCAAATATAGGCGATCCAGCTAGCTTAGGTAGAATGGGAGGGAAAACACTTCTCATTTATCTTGTTACAACGGTTTTGGCTATTTCATTAGGTTTATTGTTAGTAAACACTATTAAACCAGGAAAGTTAATTGACGAGCAAAGTAGAATTGACAATAGAATTAATTATGAAATCTGGGCTTCTTCTCAAGGGTATCAAATAAAAGATGGTATTAATTACCTTCAAGACCCTAAATTTTTTGAACGTGCAAAGGAAATATCAGAATTATCACATTCCGAAATAAAAGAAGCATCTTTATCCGATAAATTAGATAATGCTAATAAACGACTTGAAACTACACCTTTACAGCCGTTGGTGGATATTGTCCCAGACAACTTTTTTTATTCGCTTTCCAATAATGGTTTAATGTTGCAAATCATCTTTTTTGCCATATTTTTTGGTGTTTGTTTACTGTTTATTCCCAATGAAAAATCACAACCTGTTTTAACTTTAGTTGATGGGATTAATGAGGTGTTTTTAAAAATGGTAGACTTAGTTATGCAGGCAGCTCCATTTTTTGTGTTTGCTTTATTAGCGGGTGTTGTGAGTAAAATGGCTGGTGATGACATTGGTAAGGTTGTAGAAATATTTAAAGGATTAAGCTGGTATTCATTAACCGTTTTAATTGGTCTATTAATCATGATCTTTATTGTTTATCCAACAATTTTGAAATCGTTTGTAAAAAAGATTCCATATACAGGTTTTTTCAAGGCTATGAGTCCAGCTCAAACATTGGCATTTTCAACATCTAGTAGTGCTGCTACATTACCAGTAACCATGGAGTGTGTCGAGCAAAACTTGGGTGTAGATAAAAAAGTAAGTAGCTTTGTTTTACCTATTGGAGCTACGGTTAATATGGATGGAACTAGTTTATATCAAGCCGTTGCGGTTATATTTTTAGCGCAACTTCATATGATTGATTTAACTGTTGGGCAGCAATTAACAATTGTATTAACCACAACTTTAGCATCTATTGGATCGGCAGCCGTTCCAAGCGCTGGTTTGGTTATGCTAATCATTGTACTAGATTCTGTAGGTCTAAACCCAGCATGGATTGCTATCATATTTCCGGTTGATAGAATTTTAGACATGTTTAGAACTGTTGTAAATGTTACAGGAGATGCTACAGTTTGTTCTATCATTGCTAATGGAGAGAATATGTTAGATTATCAAACTGACAAAAATCCTACTGAGACTTTTGATTTAGATTCATAATTATGGCTCATTTAGTAATTACTGCTCCCGTTGTTTCTGTACAATGGCTAGATTCTAATTTAAATGCTGAAAATCTAATAATATTAGATGCCAGTATTAAAAAAGTAGGTTCAGAAGAAACGGATTCAAAATCCGAAGTACAAATTCCAAAAGCACTTTTTTTTGATTTAAAAGAGCGTTTTAGTGATGTTTCTGCACCATTTCCAACAACTTTCCCATCAAAAGAGCAATTTACTAAAGAGGCTCAGAATTTAGGAGTCAATAAAAGCAGCGCTATTGTTGTTTATGACGATAAAGGAATTTACTCAAGTGCAAGAGCCTGGTGGCTGTTTAAAGCGATGGGACATACTAATGTGGCGGTCTTAGATGGTGGATTACCAGAATGGACTAAAGCTGGTCTAAAAACTGAATTAAAAAAAGAATATAAACCTATTAAAGGCGATTTTATATCAAATTACAAACCAAATTTAATGATGTATTTTGAGGATATTAAGAAAGCCTCATCATTTAATACACATATTATTATAGATGCTCGTTCTGAAGCCAGATTTAAAAGTTTAGAGCCTGAGCCAAGAATAGGGTTAAGAAGTGGTACAATACCAAATTCAACTAATTTACCATTTGAAGATTTACTGGAAGGAAATAAGTTAATTTCTAAAGAGAAAATAGTTGCCAAATTTGAGTCTTTGGCAAATACTGAGGATTCGCTAATTTTTTCTTGCGGATCGGGAATAACTGCTTGTGTTTTAGCTTTAGGAGCTGAAATTTCAGGTTATAAAACTATTTCTGTTTATGATGGTTCCTGGACGGAATGGGGTAGCCTTGTGGATAAATAACTATAAAAATCTGTCTTTTAACTCAGGTGAAGGTGTCATACAGAATTCATTTTTTCCAAACCATTTATATCTTCTTTTTGCTATAAAATCATATGCCCAGTTTCTTATCACTTCTGGTATTATAAAAAACACAGTCAATAATCGATTTGGAAAGCCTAAATGATAAGCAATTTTTAATGCTGCAGTAGATTTATAAAAAATGCCTTTTTCTGGGATATAGAGTAGGATTGAATCTAATTGCTTTAAATCCTTTTCATGTTTTTTAATAATTTCTTGCCCTAGGTCACCTTGTAAGGCCGCAAACACAAAGTTGTTTCTTTTATCATGTTTTATAACATATTGGACACTAGAATTGCACAGGTTACAAACACCATCAAATAATATTAATAGCTTTTGTTTAGGAAGATTAATCATTTTTTAGCTTCAACAAGTTCTAATAAATCAATATTTATATTAGTTGTAAAAATGCCGTAATTCACTATCGCTTTATTTTTTTTAATTTCATCGATACTACCAATAGCACGGCCATCATGCATTCTTACGCGGTCCCCAATTTTTAAAATAGGTTTTGGCTTAGGTGTTTCAATTGCTTTTATTTTTGCAGCCTTTTTCTTTTGTCTAATAACTTCTACTTTCTTTTCGGCTTCTTGCTTTACTTTTTCTTCTTTGGCCTTTATTTCCTTTTTTTGTTTGATTGTTACTTTTTTTCGTTTAGAGTTTTCAATTTGTACAATTTTGAAAAACTCTGATAATAACTCCCTTTTTTGGTTGTTGTCAAAATATTTTTCAGCAATATCATTAACTTTTTGACCTAAATAAATTAAGCGCTGATTACTGTCATATAATTCTTGGTAACTTTCTAATTTCTTTTGAATTTTAAGGTTAATTTCTTCAAGCTTATCCGCTTCTTGAAGTTTCTTTTTTTCATTAATTTTTAATGATTCACCTGTTTTTTCAAGTTTAGAACGTTCTTTTTGAAGTTTTGCAATAGTAGCATCAAATCGTACTTTACTACGTTCAATTTTCTTTTTGGCCCTGTTTATAAGGCTGTATGGAATACCATTTTTTTGAGCTACCTCAAAAGTAAAAGAACTTCCCGCTTGTCCAACTACCAGTTTAAAAAGAGGTTCTAAAGTTTTTTCATCAAAAAGCATATTAGCATTTACCATGTTTGGTAATTCATTAGCCAATATTTTTAAGTTGGAGTAGTGCGTAGTAATAATTCCAAAGGCTTCTCGATGATAAAATTCTTCCAAAAAGGTTTCAGCCAAGGCACCACCGAGCTCAGGGTCACTCCCTGTTCCAAACTCATCAATTAAAAACAGCGTATTTTTATTACACTTCTTTAAAAAATAATTCATTTGTTTAAGTCGGTAACTATACGTACTTAAATGGTTTTCAATGGATTGATTGTCACCAATATCACTTAAAATTCTATCAAAAATAAAAATTTTACTTCGCTCATGTACTGGAATTAATAATCCACTTTGAATCATGACTTGTAATAAACCAATAGTTTTAAGGGTAATACTTTTTCCACCGGCATTAGGTCCTGAAATAACAATAACACGTTTATCTTGCTGAAAATCGATTGATTGAGGGAAGGTTGTTTTTTTATTTTTTTGATTACTTAAGAACAACAGAGGATGATATGCATCTCTTAATGCCATACTTCGTTCTTCGGAAATTACAGGAAGAATGGCATTCATAGACTTGGCGTATTTTGCTTTAGCTGCAATAACATCCAAGTCAATTAAAAAGGACTGTGAATCATCTAGTAATTTTTTAAAGGGACGTATAAAATTTGTGACATCCTTTAAAATTCTTATAACTTCTTCCTTTTCTTCATACTCTAAATTATTTAGCTCTCTGGAAAATTGTAAAGTAGTTTCCGGTTCGATATAAACAATACTTCCCGTTTTACTACCACCCATAATAGCACCTTTTATTTTGCGGCGGTACATGGCTTTTACCGCAAGTACACGTTTATTATCAACCACAGATTCCCGAATATCATCTAAATAATCTAATTGATGATAGGCGTGTAGTGCAGTCGCAAAGCTTTGGTTTATTTTACCTTTAACTTTATTGATGGATTGTCTTAAATCGTATAATAACGAGGAGGCATTGTCTTTAATATCACCAAACCTATCAACAACAGCATCTACCTTTTCAATAATCGCTTTAGTAACTTCAATATGAGAGGCAAAGTCATTTAAAACCGGATAATATTCTTTAAACTTTTGCAGAAAGGAGACTACTTCATTAGTCGTTAATGAAATGGAAACTATTTTTTTTAAGCTATGGACCTCAAGATAAGTGTTTTCAATACGTAACAATTGAAGTTCTTTTGTTATGGTATCAAAACCATGATTGGGAATTCTATTGTTGTTATGAAATGATGAAAGATATTCATTCGTTAATTGTAAAGCAAACAATAGCTCTTCTTTGGTTTTAAATGGAGCTATTTTTAGCACTTTTTCGTTTCCTAAGGACGTAATACAGTGCTCACTTACTTGCGCTAAAACAGTATGAAATTCTAAGTCTTGTAAAGTCTTTTCGTGAATATTTATCATTCTAATGCTTAAATCTAAAAATAGAGTTTACAAAGTTACATATTATGTTTTATAAGATAGAAATATAGACAGTTTTGCTTTAGGGATTTATTCAGTTAATTCATCTATAACTAAATTATAATCGTACTGCAAATCTTCATGTAAAGTAGAAACAATTTTTTTAATAAGAAGTAATTGTCTTTCAAAAATATTTGTAAGAGTGACGTTGTGTTGTATAGAAGGACGAAATTCTTTTAGTTTAAGGCAGAAATACAAAAGTAATTCAACTTCTGTTTCTTTTTTTAAAGAGTATTTGGCAAATTTTTTAATAAGTCTTAATATCTTTCTTACACTCTTTTTTATGTAGAAATAACTATTGGTATTTATTAATTCAAATTGCTCGTCAATAAAACGTTTAATGTTTTCTATATAATCACCTTCATGGTGCGATTCAAAAAGTAAATAGGTAAGGAGTTCTTTATTTTCTTTTTTAAATTTCGATAATCTTAAACAAAGTTCTGTTAGCTCTTCCTTGGATAGTTGTATTAATTCTTTTTTTATAGTTACTACCGGAACAGCTTTCAAAATAAAATTATCTCAATTTAGGAAAATTAGTCGGACTTACTTCATGCATGACTCCATAAACAGCTTCAAAAACGTCCTCAATAGATGGCTTTGAAAAATAATCGCCATCGGTGCCATAAGCAGGTCTGTGTGCCTTTGCTGTCAGGGTTTTTGGCTGACTATCCAGATATTGATAAGCATTTTGAGTATTCAATATTTCGTTTAATATATAAGCTGAAGCACCACCTGGTACATCTTCATCAATAATCATAACCCGATTTGTCTTAGCTATGCTTTTTGCAATATCATGGTTAATATCGAAAGGTAAAAGTGATTGAACATCTATAATTTCAACTTCAATATCCACTAGCTGTAATTCTTTAGCAGCTTGCTCTACAATTCGTAATGTAGAACCATAGGATACTAATGTAATATCGTTACCATACTTAACTGTTTCTACAATACCAATGGGTGTCTTAAAAAGTCCTATATTATTTGGTAATTTCTCTTTTAAACGGTAGCCATTTAAACATTCAATGACCAATGCAGGTTCGTCACCTTCTAATAAAGTGTTGTAAAACCCAGCTGCTTTCGTCATATTTCTTGGAACCAGAACATGAATTCCTCTTACTAAATTTACTATGCCTCCTAATTGTGATCCAGAGTGCCATATACCTTCTAATCGATGTCCACGTGTTCTAATAATTAAAGGTGCTTTTTGACGACCTTTAGTTCTATAATGCAACGTAGCCAAATCATCGCTAATTATTTGTAAGGCATACATTAAATAATCTAAATACTGAATTTCAGCAATTGGCCTTAGTCCTCGCATGGCCATTCCAATACCTTGTCCTAAAATAGTGGCTTCTCTAATACCTGTATCAGAAATTCGAAGTTCTCCATATTTTTCCTGCAATCCTTCTAGACCTTGATTTACATCGCCAATGTAACCTGTGTCTTCACCAAAAATCAAGACTTCAGGATGCTTGTTAAAAATATAATCAAAATTATCGCGTATAATAATTCTACCATCTACCTGGGCAGCATCAATATCATATTTTGCTTCTACTTCGCTAATTCCAATAACAGATTTATCTGAAATAGAATATAAATGAGAACCAAAATTAAATTCTGCTTCCTTAATATTTTTAGAAATCCAATTATTAAGATGTTGTTTTTCAATAGAATTACTGGAAATAGAATGGTAAGAAATGGTTCTAGCTGTTGATAAAATATCTTTTCTAGTAGGTTCTTCAAGTGCAAGTAATGTACTTTTTGCCTTTAATATATAATCAGAATTTTTATCGGTAACCGCTAAACGAGATAAAAGGGCACCAAGTTCTTCACGCTCTTTTAATATAGGGTTAAGAAATGTGTCCCATGCTCGTTTTTTTCCATCTCTAACTTCACGTTTAATGGAACGCTCAAGGTCTGTTAAATCTTCGTTAGTAGCAATTCCTGTTTCAATCATCCATAATCGCATTTTCAAAATACAATCATGTTCCATTTCCCAGTTTAATCGATTTTTGTCTTTATATCTTTCATGAGAACCTGATGTAGAATGGCCTTGTGGTTGTGTTAATTCTGATACGTGAATTAATACTGGAACATGTTCTTCACGTGCAATTGAAGCAGCTTCCTGATAAGTTTCTACTAAATTAGCATAATCCCACCCTTTTATTCTTAGAATTTCATATCCCTTTTCATCATTATTTCGTTGAAATCCTTTTAATATTTCAGATATATTTTCTTTTGAGGTTTGGTGTCGGGCATGAACAGAAATACCATATTCATCATCCCAAACACTTATAACCATTGGAACCTGTAAAACGCCTGCAGCATTAATAGTTTCAAAGAATAATCCTTCACTAGTACTTGCATTTCCAATGGTTCCCCAAGCTATTTCATTTCCTTTATCAGAAAAATTTGTGGTATCAATACCTTCAACATTTCTATAAATTTTTGATGCTTGAGCTAACCCCAGTAAGCGGGGCATTTGTCCAGCAGTAGGAGAGATGTCTGAACTTGAATTATATTGCTTCGTTAAATCTTTCCAATTCCCTTTTTCGTCTAAACTATGTGTTGAAAAATGGCCTCCCATTTGTCTGCCAGCCGACATTGGCTCTAGTTCTAAGTTTGTATTGGCGTATAATCCAGCAAAAAATTGTTCAACAGTTAATTCGCCTAAAGCCATCATGAGTGTTTGATCACGATAATACCCAGAACGAAAATCTCCTTTTTGAAATGCTTTAGCCATTGCCAGTTGAGGCACTTCTTTTCCATCTCCAAAAATTCCAAACTTTGCCTTGCCGGTTAGAACTTCTCTTCTTCCAAGTAAACTACATTCTCGACTAGTAACTGCTAATTTATAATCGTTTAAAACTTCAGTTTTAAAGTCTTCAAAAGTTATGTTATTCTTAATGTTAGGCATTGGCTGCATGAAATTTTGCTTTCATTTTCGGCAAATCTAATTAAAGTTTATGGTTTTTGCAATTCTAATACTTATACCAATTTAATGAATTCTTAATGGAATAGCATTATAACTAGGTTTTACTGATAATTTTTTAACCAAATTAAATTTAATTAAAAAATAATTTAATAAAATAAGCATTAATACCAGCGTCTTCTAAATAAGCCGAATAAAGATTTAGGATCTACTGTGAATTTAAATCGTATTTTCTCGTCGTAATGTGGCTGACCAATTTCCCATCCTAAATTGGAATATATAGGCAAATAAATTTCAAAATAATCAGTGACCAGATTAATTCGTATACCAGAATCATAAACAAATTTAGCACTGTTTAATTTATTTTTTACAAGGCCAATATCTGAATAAACCAGCACATATTTCCATAAAGTTGTACTGACATTAAGTGTCGAAATCCATTCGTTGGCAAAAGGAGTATTTAATTTTGATTTAAAACCACCTTCAGCTTCGATATATTGCTGGCTAAAGACTCCAGAAGACTCAGATCTCCCCAGATAATTATAGTCAAATAAATAATCTGTAGGGCGGTCCAAAGCAAAACTAAAATAGTCGGAATCTAAATCATTTGTGTTTCTTAAAAAAACACCCGAGAACAACCGCAAATTTAATTGTCTGTTATTTTCAAATAGGTGTCTGTATTCGTACTCAAATGACAATTTTGTAAACTTTTTACCTAATTGAAAATCTGTATGCCAACTATTATAATTGATTAAATTAGCATTAGAATTGATATAGCGAACATTAAAAACACTATAATTAGGTTCATTACTGTTTGCAATATTGTTTATGTCTTCATCTCGTTTTGTATCTAAATATCTGATAGTTATTGCTTTTCTTTTGTTAGAACGAAAATCATCCTTTTCTCTGAAGAAAAAACTCAAATATGGGGTAATTTGCCTTACAAATAATTCTGGTGCATATGAACTATAACTTCCTCTAAGTCCATAATTTAATGAATATAAATTACTGTTCTCAAAATCATGAATATTGAAAACATTACCCACACCAGTAAATGATCTAGATTTAACAGAATATTTTGGTTCAAATTGATAGTTAAAGTATTTTCTTAATAGTGTTTTATTATAGGTTTTTACCCCTAAAGTTAACCCGTCATATATGTTGTTGTATTCAATAATTGGCATAAAAAATACCTGATTGTAATTGGGATCTTCAATGTCCTTAAAGACTCTAAATTGTAATGGTTTGTTATTAAAAAAGAATCCTTTTAATGATTTCCAATTGTCACGTAAGTTAATTTCAGGTATAATATTTTCATAATTCAGAACCAATTTATCGGCTTCTTTTCTAGGAATAGTAATAGTTCTACTATCTGAAATGTTCTCAATCCATGTTTTTGATACAATTGTATCATTTTTAAGAGTATAAAGAGAAACCGGCATGTTATTTTCGCGTTTATTCTTTATAGTAAGTGTAATGGAATCTTGAGTTTTTACAACATCCTTAATTTTGAAATCTATTTTTTTTCTTGTTTTTAAGTAATCCTGAAAAAACCAGTCAATATTTTTATTCGTAGCATTTTTAATGTCATTTTCAAATGCGGAAGCGTTTGTTTCCTTTAATTTATATTTATAAAGAAATGTTTTGATAGTTGTTTCTAAAACATTTGAATTAATAAAGGCATCAAGATATTTTAGTCCAGCCCCAGCCTTATATTTATTAGTAATATTTTTATTGAATTTTAACAATGAATCTTTTTCCATGGTAAGTGGTTGATCTCGATTTGATCGTGCCATTAACATATAACCAAGAATATATTTCTCATTAAATTTTACATCAGCAGCATGAAAGGAACGGATACCCCAAAAATTTGACAATGTACCAAGAAACTTCATATCTGGATAGTTTAACTCAACATATTTTATCAAATAATAAATTTGTAAACCGTCCAAAAGCCACTGATCTTTTCGAGGATTTACAAGAAGTGTATTCTCTAAATAATTATAAAGAGCTACTTTTAAAAGTTTTAATTCATACTGAAAATTATCGGGGTAAGGATGTACAAATTTTGGAAGAAAATTTAATCCGTAAATAGGGTCTTTTAAATAATCAATATTAGTTAAAAGTAATTTTTCGTGTGGGTAATCACCAAGGTTTTCAAAAATGAATTTTGTCACTTTTTCAGTAATTAAAACTTTTTCGAGCACTTCAATATTGGACTCTTCGATATTAGATATTACAGTGAAATTATCATTTTGAATAGAATTAAAATTGGGTGATTTACTCAAAAATATTTTGTTGTTAATTCTATTGTTCCCTTTTAATGTAATTGTTTGATTTATATTGTTTTGAAATGTGTTAATTACATTTAATTCTGAAGTTATTTTATATTCCTTTGGGCAGACTAATTCTATAGCTACATTAGCTGAAGGAATATATAAATCATCTAAATCCTTATTACTGTAATATTGCCACTCACCATTATAAATTGCAGGTGTAATATACCAATATCTTAAATTTATATCACCTGATGGTGTTATACCATAATTTGTGAATTTATCGCTAGGAATTTGAACGACATAGGAGAGGTTTATTTTATAATATTCATTTGGATTAACAGGTGTTTTTAATTTAACTTTTACAATATCAATTTGTCCAGGTAATGCTTCATATTGTAAATCTTCTTGTCCTTGCTTTATTGATGTTATAACTGAAAAACCTCTGTCTTCATTTTTTGCAAAATGAAATTCGTTTTTATATTCATCTGCCATTCTTATAGCAAGAGGTGTTTTTTTTGTAGAATAACTGTTATTCCAATCATTAAGATAAATAGTTTGTAAAGTATCTTTTGAAGTATTCTGATAGCTTATTGTCTCCGAAATAGCAATTCCTTTTTTTTCTATATTGAATACGGCTCTAAGGTCAATACTATTCTGACTTGAAGCAGTAAGACCTAATAATCCAAATAGTAAAAAGTTTAAAAATCGAAGTTTCAATTTATTTGTTAAACATTAAAAGGTTAATTTATTAGAAAATTTGGATTAGCAATATAATAAAATTTAAAGCCGTGTAATTTCGATTTTATGCAATTAAAAGTTTGGGCTAAAATCAGATTCTTTATAAAATGAATCAAGAATATTGATAACTTCTTCTTCAGTATCCACTAAATTAATAAGGTCTAAATCCTTTTCGCTTATATTTCCAAACTCCTTTAGAAGCGTTTTTTTTATCCAATCCATTAATTCTGTCCAAAATTCAGTTCCAACTAAAATAATAGGGAATTTTTCTATTTTATGTGTTTGGATAAGTGTTATAGCTTCAAATAGCTCATCAAGGGTTCCAAAACCACCAGGCATAACCACAAATCCTTGAGAATATTTTACAAACATCACTTTTCGAACAAAGAAATAATCGAAATCTAAGTTTTTGTCACTATCTATATAAGGGTTGAAATGTTGTTCGAATGGTAATTCAATGTTCAACCCAACCGAAGTTCCTCCGCCAAGATGTGCCCCTTTATTTCCTGCCTCCATAATACCTGGTCCACCACCAGTTATGACGCCATATCCAGATTCAACAATTCTTTTTGCAATTTTTTCTGCTAATAAATAGTATTTGTTATCTGATTTTGTTCTGGCAGAGCCGAATATAGTTACACAGGGGCCTATTTTACTCATTTTCTCAAAACCACTAACAAATTCGCCCATTATTTTAAATATGGCCCAGGAATCATTTGTTTTTATTTCATTCCATCCTTTTGGATGTAGTTCTTGTCTCATAATAATAAATTTTAAAACTTGCTAATTTAATTCTTTTTTAAGGAATTGTGCTGTATAGCTTTTTTTATGTTGTACAACTTGTTCGGGAGTGCCTTCAACAATTATTTGGCCTCCACCTTTACCGCCTTCATAACCGATATCAATTATATAATCAACGGTTTTAATAACATCTAAATTATGCTCAATAATAAGTACTGTATTGCCTTTATCGACTAATTTATTAAGTACATGCATTAAAACTCTAATATCTTCAAAATGTAACCCTGTAGTGGGTTCATCTAAGATATAAAAAGTGTTTCCAGTATCTCTTTTACTTAATTCAGTTGCTAATTTAATACGCTGTGCTTCACCACCAGAAAGCGTTGTGCTTTGTTGTCCTAAAGTAATGTACCCTAATCCTACATCTTCAATGGTTTTTAGCTTATTATGTATTTTAGGAATGTGCTCAAAAAATGAAACAGCCTCGCTTATTGTCATATCCAGTACATCGCTAATTGATTTTCCTTTATATCTAATCTCTAAAGTTTCTCTATTAAAACGTTTCCCCTGGCATGTTTCACATTCTACATAAACATCGGGTAAAAAATTCATTTCAATAACACGTAAACCTCCTCCTTGACATGTTTCACAACGACCACCTTTTACATTAAAACTAAACCTTCCTGCCTTATAACCACGAATCATGGCTTCAGGTATTTTAGCAAACAAACTTCTTATTTCACTAAAAGTTCCCGTGTAAGTTACTGGATTACTTCTTGGCGTCCTTCCAATGGGTGATTGGTTAACGTCAATGACTTTATCAATATTTTTTAGTCCGTCGATACTTTTATAGGGCATAGGTTTTTTAACACCATTAAAATAATAAGCATTTAATATTGGGTAAAGAGTTTCATTAATTAAAGTCGATTTTCCGCTTCCCGAAACTCCCGTAACGCCAATCATTTTACCTAATGGAAAGGAAACGGATACATTTTTTAAATTGTTGCCTGTACATCCTTTTAAAGTTAATACTTTACCATTGCCTTGTCGTCGCTTTTTTGGAATTTCAATATGCTTTGTGCCATTTAGATAATCGGCAGTTAAAGTATGATGTTTTTTTAATTCTTCAGGCGTACCAATACTTATAATTTCTCCACCATGTTTTCCCGCTTTAGGACCTATATCTATAACATAATCTGCACGCTCTATCATATCTTTATCATGTTCAACTACGATAACTGAATTCCCAATATCTCTTAAAGAAATGAGAGAATTGATAAGCTTTTCATTATCTCGTTGATGGAGTCCAATACTTGGTTCATCTAATATATATAAAACACCAACTAATTGCGAACCTATTTGAGTTGCTAATCGTATACGTTGTGCTTCACCTCCAGATAATGATTTTGAACTTCTATTTAAAGCTAAATAATCTAGACCTACATCTAATAGGAATTTTAATCGAGCATTTATTTCTTTAATAATTTCTTCAGCAATTAATACTTGTTTTTCAGACAGGTTCTGATTCAAAGTTTTAAACCATTCTGCTAATTCACTTATGTCTGTATTTGCCAAATCGGCAATATTTTTATCATTGACTTTAAAGTAAAGGGATTCTTTTTTTAATCTCGAACCTTCGCATTCAGGACAAATAATTTTATCCATATAATCTTTGGCCCATCTTTTTAACGACCTTGATTCTGCTGTTTTATATTGATTTTCAATAAAATTTGCAACACCTTCAAAGTCAATTTTATAATCTCTTGTAACACCTAATGTCTTACTTTCTACAGAGAATTTTTCATTACCACCATACAAAATCATTTGTTTAGCTTCGTGAGGAACATCTTTATAAGGATCGCTTAATTTAAAATTATAACGCTGTGAAATAATTTCAAATTGTTTAAAAATCCAACTGTTTTTTTCAGGTCCATGTGGTACAATGGCGCCATTTTTAATTGAAAGGTTTTCATCTGGAACAATTTTCTTTTCATTAACCTGATGTAAAGTTCCAATGCCATTACAGTTTGGACAAGCACCTTTCGGTGAGTTAAACGAAAAATTATTAGGTTCTGGATTCGGATAAGAAATTCCTGATGAAGGGCACATTAAATTTCTACTAAAATATCTGGTTTTATTGCTTTCTTGATCAAGGACGATGAGTACATCTTCACCATGATACATCGCTGTGTTTATTGACTCGCTTAACCTTTTGTCATTATCGGCAGTATCATCAATAACTAATCTGTCAATCACAATTTCAATATCATGCGTTTTATAACGGTCTAATTTCATGCCTTTGGTTAAATCAACGATTTCACCATCTGTTCTAACCTTTACAAATCCTTGTTTTGCTATTTGCTCAAATAATTCTCTGTAATGTCCTTTACGTGAACGTACAACTGGAGCCAGAATATTAATGCGTTTTCCTTTAAAGTCACTTATAATAAGCTCTTTAATTTGTGCATCGCTATAGCTAATCATTTTTTCGCCAGTATTATAACTGTATGCATCTGAGGCTCTTGCATACAATAATCGCAAGAAATCATAAATTTCAGTAATAGTTCCTACTGTTGAGCGTGGAGATTTACTCGTGGTTTTTTGTTCTATAGCTATTACAGGAGACAAGCCATCAATTTTATCAACATCGGGTCGTTCAAGCCCTCCTAAAAATTGACGTGCATAAGCCGAAAAGGTTTCAATGTATCGGCGTTGTCCTTCGGCATAAATGGTGTCAAAAGCTAATGAAGATTTGCCACTACCCGAAAGACCAGTAATTACAACAAGTTTTTCTCTTGGTATAGTAACATCAATATTTTTTAGGTTATGAACTCTGGCGCCTTTAACCTCAATATGCTCTTCAAATTGGCTCATAAATTTGCAAAAGTGCAAAGTTACAATTTTAGTATAAATTTTTAATTGTCAATACTGTTAGATTTATTATAATTGTTAATTCAAATAAAACAACATACATATGAAAATATTAGGAATAGGTTCTCGAATTAATCATGCAGAATTTGGAAAAGGCGTTATTACCAATGTGTCGTCGAAATATTATTGGGTAACTTTTATTGATAATGGATTAGAAACGATTGATATTGATGCAGAAATTGAAATTATTGAAGCTACAGAAGATGATGTCGATACCGTAAGCTTTTTTGATGTTGAAAGTAGTCTGAAAGAAATTTTAAGAAAATGGAGCGATGTTTCAGAAATTGTTCCAATTGCTGATAAATATAAAGGAGGTAAACTTATTTTAGAACCTGGAGATTCAAGTCTTAAATCGTATGAACTACCTATTGATACTTTTTTTCATAAAATAACCATGGTTAGAGATCGACTAAGAGTTATGGAACAACGCATCAATGCTAGTAATTTAGATGAACAAGGAAAAATAGACTTGCAACAGTATATAACTCGAATTTATGGTAGTTTAACGAGTTTTAATATTTTGTTTAAATCGAAAACTCAGCAGTTCACAGGTCAGAAATCAAGTTAGTACTTAGAGTTGTAAAAGAACTAACGAAATTTATTTAGTTCCCTTAATATTGGTTATTTCAATACCTAAAAATAAAATGTTATGGAAAGTGGGTAGTTTTACTCCGCTTTCTGTTGTTGTCCAATGAGACCACGATGATTCCAATCCTTGAATAGGCAGGATAGAAGTCCACATTTTAAAGCTTTTTGGCATGCCATTTTTTTCAAATAGCCATAAATAAGAATCTCCAGGTGTTGTTCCGCCTGTTGTGTATGTTACAAGTAATCCGTTATTTCCATCTTGTAATTTTACCAACCGTCTTTCAGTACCTTTATCGAATACTTTGTATGGGGCTATTAGCCAAAAGGAATCATTATTAAAATATGAGAGGCCTTTCTCGACTAATTCAATACCCATTTCTCCTTCAACTCTAAAACCATGAATAAAAGCTCTGTTTAAAGAAGGTTCGTTCAAGTGAAGTGTAACTTTGTTATCTTTCCAAAAAACCGTACAGGTGTTTTTGGATTTTTCCCATTTATAATGATGGAGATTTTTAAAAGTCCATTCAATATAGTCCGTGTTTTTATAAGCTTCATAATCTAAAACATCAAGCATACTATATGCCAAGGCGTCGGCTTCAGGTCCTTGTTGTCCTTGTGGTAAGTCTTCATTATATTTAAAAAACATAAACACAAAAAATAAAATACTAGGCAATGTTAAAAACACAATTATACCTGTAATAATTTTAAATGTTTTTTTTGTTTTCATAAATAAGGTTAAGGGTCATTCGTTGGGGAATGATCTATAAATCAAGACTAAATTATTAAATAGAATTGATTCAACAGGAAATTAAAACTAAAAACCGACAGCCGTATCATCACCTCGACGATCTGCACCGCCTTCTAGCGTTTTATCGATTAAAATCATGATACCATCAACTTTTCCAATGACTGGTGAGTCATTTTCATTGATGTTATAACCTTTGTTTTGAAGTTTATTAATGAGTTCTGCATTAAATGAATTTGGCTCCATTTGAACTATATCTGGTAACCATTGATGATGAAATCGAGGAGCGTCAACAGCTTCTTGCATTGTCATATTAAATTCATGCACATTTAAAATAGTTTGTAATACAGAGGTAATAATTGTTGAGCCTCCTGGAGTTCCAACAGACATAAATAATTCTCCATTTTTCTCAACTATTGTAGGTGTCATTGAACTTAACATACGTTTTTCTGGTTGAATACTATTTGCTTCAGCTCCAATTAATCCAAACATATTAGGAACACCTGGTTTACTGCTAAAATCATCCATTTCATTATTTAAGAAAAACCCAAGTTCAGAACAATATAATTTTGAACCATAAGCACCATTTAATGTTGTAGTGCATGAAATAGCATTTCCAAATTGGTCAATTATCGAATAATGAGTAGTTTCATTACTTTCAACAACCTTTATATTACCATGTGAAACTTTTGAGGAAGGCGTGGCATTATCAAATGAAAAATCAGACATTCTTGATTTCAAATAAGTATCGCTAATCAATTCATCTGTTGGAATTGAAACAAAATCAGGGTCTCCTAAATAATAACTTCTGTCGGCATAGGCGCGTCTTTCAGCTTCTGTAATTATTTGGATTGATTTTTCTGAATTATGACCATATTTATGCAACTCATATGGCTCAATCATTTTCATTATCTGCGCTAAGCAAATTCCACCACTTGAAGGAGGTGCCATGGAGATTATTTTTAAATCATCATAATTAAAAGTTACAGGTTTTCTCCATTTTGCTTCATATTTTGCTAAGTCTTCTTCAGTAATGATACTTCCATTTTCTTGTAAAAATTTAACAAGTATTTTAGCGGTTTCACCTTTGTAAAACTCATCTTTTCCATTAATTAAAATACGCTCTAGGGTTTTTGCCAATGCAAAATATTTTATTGTGTCATTTTCTTTCCAATTCTTGTAAAAAATAATAGAATCCTTATTAACTTCTCTGAATTGAGACTGGTAATAATTTAATGTATTAGCTTGCTTTTCAGTAACAACAACACCTTTTTTTGCAAGCTCAATAACCGGTTCAATAATCTCTTTAATTGGTAGCTTTCCAAACTTCTCATGAACTTCAAAAACTCCTGCTATTGTTCCAGGAATACCAACTGATAAAGCACCTAGGGTACTCTTGTTAGGAATAACTTCACCATTTTCGTCTAAATACATGTTTTTGGTAGCTGCCAATGGGGCTTTTTCTCTGAAGTCCAACCCGCCAATATTTCCATAAGCTTCTCTATATACCATAAAGCCACCACCGCCAAGATTTCCTGCAAACGGATAGGCAACGGCCAATGCCAATTGTGTACCCATCATGGCGTCAAAAGCATTACCTCCTTTTTTTAATATATCAACTCCTATCTTTGAGGCCTCTTCGCGTGCAGAAACAACCATCGCATTTTTTGAAATAAGCCCTCTTTTAATGTTGTCTGAGCTATTTTTTTTACCATAAAATTTACAAGAAAAAATAAAAAGCAATAATAAAGTATAGTATATAATTTTTTTCATTTTGTATAAAATAAAGTATTCAATTCTTTTAATTTATGTTTAGAAAACAATAAAAGCTCATCAAAAAAACAGGTGAATTCAATTTCAAAATCTGAATAAAATTCTTCCAACTCATTAACGGCTTCATTCATTTGTGATTTGTTTTTAGTACGTCTATTCATCCCTTCTAATGCTTTTGAAATACCTTCAATCGAGGCATAGCTAACAAGCCAGTTATCAGACTTCATATAAGGCATTAATTTTTGAATTCGTAAGGGCAATAATTGATAGTTTATTTCTAAAGAATCATAAAAAGTTTCGGCATATTCAGTTAATAAAATGTTACTGTAATTTTCCCAGTTTTTTGCTAAAAAATGATCATAAAGCATATCTACAATAATACCTGAATAATGACTGTATTTAGCATGTAAACGTTTTGTGCTTTTTCTTACTATTTTATGGGAATCAGTAAAAGTATCTATATGTCGATGCAATAAAATACCTATTTGGATTTCGTCAGGATATTTTTTGTAATCCTTTCCTTTAATACCATCTGCAATAAAATTTCCAATGGTAATAAGATCATTTTCTCCCGAAAGATAGATATGTGCTAAATAATTCATTGGTGTAATTTACAAATTCAAAAGGAAGATAAGTATTTTAACTTTAAAATTATATCGTTAAACATTTTTTAAAGTTTAATAAATACAAGCTGAAAAAAATATGTAGGTTTGTTAAAAATTCATATTAAAATGACATTAATAAAATCAATTTCTGGAATTAGAGGAACTATTGGAGGTCAAGTTGGAGATAATTTAACACCTATTGATGCAGTTAAGTTTGCTGCTGCTTATGGTGTTTGGATTAAACAACAAAGAAATAAAACCGACTATAAAGTAGTAGTAGGACGTGATGCGCGTATTTCAGGAGCTATGATTCAGAATTTAGTGATGAATACCTTAGTTGGATTAGGTATTCATGTTGTAGATTTAGGGCTTTCAACTACGCCAACTGTGGAAATGGCAGTTCCGATGGAGCATGCCGATGGCGGAATTATACTAACGGCTAGTCATAATCCTAAACAATGGAATGCTTTAAAACTATTAAATTCAAAAGGAGAATTTCTTGATGGCGTTGAAGGTGCAAAAATTTTAGAAATTGCCGAAAGTGATGAGATGTTATTTGCCGATGTAGATAGTTTAGGTAAAATAACAAAAAACAAGGCCTATATAGATTTACATATAATAGAGGTTTTAGATTTACCTCTTGTTAATGTAAAGGCCATTGAGGAAGCCAGATTTAAAGTAGTAGTTGATGGTGTCAATTCCACCGGAGGTATTGCTATACCATTGCTTTTAGATAGATTAGGAGTTCATGTTATTAAATTGTATTGCGAACCTAATGGTGAATTTCCTCATAATCCAGAACCACTAAAAGAGCATTTAACAGATTTGTCAGAAAAAGTAGTTAAAGAACGTGCTGATTTTGGAATTGTAGTTGATCCAGATGTAGACCGACTTGCTTTTATGGATGAGAATGGGAATATGTTTGGAGAAGAATATACTTTGGTTGCCTGCGCAGATTACGTATTAAGTAGAACACCGGGAAATACGGTCAGTAATATGAGTTCAACGAGGGCATTACGTGATGTAACGGAGAAATATGGCGGGAAATATGAAGCAAGTGCAGTTGGGGAAGTAAATGTGGTTAAATTAATGAAGAAAAATAAAGTTATTATTGGTGGTGAAGGTAATGGAGGTATTATTTACCCTGAATCGCATTATGGAAGGGATGCACTCGTGGGTGTGGCATTATTTTTAAGTTTATTGGCTGATAAAAAAATAAGTGTTAGTGAACTTCGGAAATCATATCCTAATTACTTTATGAGTAAAAAGAAAATTGAGCTTACTCCAGGTCTGGACGTAGACGGTATATTAAAAGAAATTGAGAAACGTTACCATCATGAACAATTAACGACTATTGATGGTGTAAAAATTGATTTTGCAGAAAGCTGGGTGCATTTGCGAAAAAGCAATACAGAGCCTATTATTAGAATTTATACCGAAGCTAAATCTCAATTAGAAGCAGATACTTTAGCCGATAACTTTATTAAAGAAATAGCCGCTATTGCTAATAAATAAGAATTGCTTCATATATTATTTTGGCGCGCTATTAGCATGTTTCCAGCGTTTATGAGTCCATAAGTAAAATTCTGGAGCTTCTAGGATTTGCTCTTCAATATGTTTTAAATAAGCGTCTGTAATTTGGTAATCTTCAAAACTTTTTGGGTCGTTAATAATGTCCATAATAGTAGCTTCGTAATAACCACGCTTTAATTTTTTTACTTTCAAAAAAAATGTGGCCATATCAAGCTTTTTTGCAAGTATTTCTGCGCCAACGTGAACAGGTACTTTTACACCCATAAAATTCTGCCAGTGTATGGCTCTATTGAGTCTTGGTGATTGATCGAATACAAATCCGTTTAAAGTCAATTGTTTTTCTTTTTTTGCTTTAATAAGTACCGGGAATGTTTCCTTTGTAGTAATTAAATAACTGTTGTATTTTGCTCGTATTCTTTTAACCATAGCATCAAAATACTTATTACTTAATTGCTTGTAAACAGCATAGCCTTTATGGTTAACATGTTTTTGTAAAATAAAAACCCATTCCCAGCTTGCATAATGGCCCATAAATAGTACAATACTTTTATTCTCTTTTTCTAGGTTGTGAACAGCCTCTACATTTTTAAAAACATAACGTTTTATCATCTCAGCTTCAGAAATCGTGATAGATTTAATAGCTTCGACAAGCATATCGCATAAATGGTGATAGAATTTTTTTCTAATAATTTTTATTTCATCATTTGTTTTGTCAGGAAAAGCCAAATGTAAATTATAGTTGACCACTTTCTTTCTATATCCTAAAATATGATAAATTAAAATGTAAACTAAATCAGAAATGAAATACAATAATCTAAAAGGCAAAATGGAAATTAGCCATAAAAAAGGATAAAGAATGATGTAAGCTATAAATTGCATTAAATAGTTTTAAATTTGCACAACAAATATATACTTTAAATTATTTAAATAAATAGTCATTATGAGCAAAATAGATTTAGTAACTATTATTATCATTGCTGCAAATGTGATTATCTCATATAAAGGATTCTCTGATTTTGGTTTTTTTGAAAAATATAAATTTAACGTTGGTGGTGTTAGAAGAGGGGAGCAGTTTAGACTGTTTAGTTCTGGATTTTTACATGTTGATAATGCCCACTTATTTTTCAATATGTTCTCATTGTATTTTTTTGCAGACGTAGTTATTAATGACTTAGGGGTATATAGTTTTATAATAATATATGTTGGAAGTTTATTATTAGGTAATTTATTATCACTTTATTTTCATAAAGACGAGTATTATTATAGTGCAGTTGGAGCGAGTGGAGCAGTGATGGGTGTGATTTATTCTGCCATTTTATTACAACCGGGAATGAGTTTGTACATGTTTTTTATTCCAATTCCTATACCTGCATATTTATTTGGAATTGGCTACTTGTTATATTCTATTTATGGAATGAAGAACCGAGTAGGGAACATTGGTCACGATGCACATTTTGGTGGTGCTATTGGGGGTTATGTGATTACACTTATTTTAGCATCATGGTTATTCAAAGAAAACCTGTTAATGATTGGGTTACTGGCAATTCCTATTGTTTTACTATTTATTTTAAAAAAGGCCGGAAAAATGTAAGGTTATATGTTAGGAGCCCTACGGTTTTTGGTTTTTTATAAAAATAAATGTTGTTGTGGCACAGCTATTGACCTTGTTATGTTTATAAAGATTGAATGATTTAATTAAACAATTGAAATACAGTATTTTATTAAAACGAATAAATAAAATTAATTATAACCAAATGTCTTAAAATGACATATTGGCTTAAATATATATATGAAGAAATCTAATTTTATAAGTCTTGACAGTTTGTCATTTCAGGAATTTGATGAAAATTCTGAATTGATTCCCTTAATGACTCCTGAAGATGAAGAAGAAATAAATAATGAGATTTTACCCGAAATCTTACCTATTTTACCTTTACGTAATACAGTCCTTTTTCCTGGTGTTGTTATTCCTATAACTGCCGGAAGAGATAAGTCTATTAAATTGATAAATGATGCTAATAAGGGGAATAAGGTCATTGGGGTTGTTGCTCAAAAAGACGAATCTATAGAAGATCCAACGGCAAAAGATATCCATGCAACAGGAACGGTAGCTCGTATTTTAAGAGTTTTAAAAATGCCCGATGGTAATGTAACTGTTATAATTCAGGGTAAAAAACGGTTTAAAATAGCTGAAGTTATTACCGAGGAACCTTATATGAACGCTACTACGAGGGAAATTCCAGAGGCGAGACCCGCTGTAAGCAATAAGGAATTTAATGCAATCATAGATTCTATAAAAGATTTGGCTCTTCAAATTATAAAGGATAGTCCAAATATTCCAAGTGAAGCATCATTCGCAATAAAAAATATAGAAAGCACGTCATTTTTAGTAAATTTTGTGTCTTCAAACATGAATTTGTCTGTTGCCGAAAAACAAAGTCTATTGGAAATAAACGACTTAAAAAAGAGGGCTCTTGAGACTCTTAAGTATATGAATGTCGAGTTTCAAAAATTGGAGCTTAAAAACGATATTCAGTCGAAGGTTCAAATGGATATGAGCCAGCAGCAACGCGAGTATTTCTTACATCAACAAATGAAAACTATTCAGGAAGAATTGGGTGGTGTTAGTCATGATGAGGAGATTGATGAAATGAGAGTGCGAGCAAAAAGTAAACGTTGGGATGAAAAAGTAGCAAGTCATTTTGAAAAGGAATTAGCGAAAATGCAACGTATGAATCCTCAGGTTGCAGAATATTCTATTCAAAGAAATTATTTAGACTTGTTTTTAGAGTTGCCTTGGAATGAGTATAGCAAAGATAAGTTTGATTTAAAAAGAGCAAGAAAAATACTTGATAGAGACCATTTTGGTTTGGAAGATGTTAAGCGCAGAATTATTGAGCATTTGGCAGTTTTAAAACTAAGGAACGACATGAAATCACCAATTTTATGTTTATATGGTCCTCCTGGTGTTGGTAAAACATCTCTTGGAAAATCAATTGCTGAAGCTTTGGGGAGAGAATATGTACGTATGTCTTTGGGAGGTTTGAGAGACGAAGCAGAAATTAGAGGGCACAGAAAGAC
>JAHEDS010000121.1 GCA_024641135.1 Flavobacteriales bacterium | reverse complement strand
CACCTTCCATGTTAGTCACTGACACCTTATTATTTAGTCATTTTGCAGGACATACAATTTATATAACGAGAGCTGATTATACAGAAAAGAATCAATTAAATTTTGTTCAGGATCTATTTAATAATAACAAATTAAATCATATGATGCTAGTTGTTAATGACGTTAATCAATCCAATTTTGGTTATGGCGCAAGATATGGTTATAATGTAGCGAAGAAAAAGTCCTTATTTAATTGGTTTTCAAGAAACTAAAAATGTTTTTTTTGTATTATTAATAATTTTCTGTAAATATTTTATTTGTTTATTTGAAAGTATTATTTCAGAAAATTTCTCGATGTGATCATTAGAATGTATATCACTAGCAATAAAGTCAATCAGTTTATTTTCTAATAAAAAGTGTCCTATTTTTTGAACAGAAGGACCATAGTAATTACTTAGAGACAATAAATTCATTTGAAGTAAACACCCATATTGCTTTAAATCTTTATAAAATTCCTTTTTATCATGATAAAAAGAATACCGCTCTGGATGAGCCAATACTGGAATATATCCTTTTAAAATTATTTTATTTATAATTTCTTTTAAATTTATAGGAGGTTGTAAATAAGACATTTCAATAAGCACGAAATTTTCCTTTAAAGTAAAAAGATGTTCTTTATCAATTAAGTGCTCAAAATTGGTATCAATCATATATTCAGCTGCAGGATTAATAACCAACGTATTTCTTTTTTTATTCCTTAATTCAGATATAAGATTTTGAAAAGCATTGCCTATAGTAAGTTCATCGTTTGGATATAAACCCTGCATTATATGAGGAGTCGCAATGATCTGTTTAAATCCCAGTAGCTCCATTTTCTTTAGTAGAATGAGACTTTCTTCAATGGATTTAGAACCATCATCTATGCCTGGTAAAATATGGCAATGTATATCAACAAAGTCTTCTAATAAATCTTTGAGATAATGTTTTTTTGAAAAAATATGTAACATTTAATTTAGAAAAATCTGAATACAGTAACGGAATAATTTATTAACAATAAGATTTAAGCTACTAATTTATTGAGATTAATACTATCCTACATAAAATTACTAAAATGCTTTTATAAGTATTAATTATTAAAAGGAGTTTATTCCTCCTCGTCGTCCTTAAAAAGATTAGGTTCTACAATATCTTCTAGTTCTGGATCTACAATGACATTACCCAGTTCGTTGACCTCATAATCATCCTGATCAAAATTAGTCATAGTATAATGCAGTTTACTGCTAACTTTTACCAAATAATCGGCATCTTCCGTTTCAATTTCAACAGCTTCAATAGTTTGATTATGGTGATTGTCAAAAGTAATAATATCCTTATCACTATAACCATCAGGGAATTTTTCCGTTAAAAGTTTAAGGAGCTCTGGTGTTAACTTTTTATAATCAACTATAATTCTTTTCATCTGTAAAATTTTAAAACCTATTCTATTTATACTCAGATGCGAATAAAACGATTAATGATTAGTACCTATAACAAATTCTATTTAAAATAGTGGTTGACACTTGTTTTTAAACATTAACTGAATAGGCTATAATGCTAATATTATAAAGTTACAATATTTTTTTGATTTTAAATCAAGAGGCATAAAATTTAAAAGCATTTAAAATAACAGTATCGTCAACTAGACAATCTATCTTCGGTCTACCAATAGCTTCAAGCAAGACAAAATATATATTACCATGATGATTCTTTTTATCGTATTTAAGCAACTCAATTATAGGTTGATAATCGGACTCTTCAAATCCTACTAACCCAAAATAATTCCTGATAACCGCTTTGATGTCTTCTGTTGCATCTAAAGGCAAATTGACCAATTGTGTTGATATATAACTTGCTAGAACCATCCCAATGGCAATAGCTTCACCATGCAATAATTCTTTTTTGTTTGGATTACTTAAAAAATAGGATTCAATGGCATGACCCAGAGTATGTCCAAAGTTTAAGGTTTTTCGAAGATGTGTTTCGTAAGGATCAATATCTACGACTCCTTTTTTGATCAGAATCGATTCGTATATCAGGTCATCCAAATCTTCAAAAGACAGTTTAGATAATGATTTGAATTTATTCCAGTAGTTTTCATCTCTTATTAAACCGTGTTTTAGCATCTCGGCAAGGCCAGAACGCATTTGATTAGACGGTAATGTTTTTAGATATTGGGTATCTATTAGTACCATATCTGGGGTACTAACAACTCCAATCTGGTTTTTTAAAGCCCCTAGATCAACCCCCGTTTTTCCACCAACAGAGGCATCTACCATGGCTAATAGGGTAGTAGGAATATTAATATAGGCAATTCCACGTTTAAAAGTTGAGGCTACAAACCCTCCCAGATCGGTAATAACACCACCTCCAATATTAATAAGCAGGCTTTTTCGATCGCAATTAAAGTCGGATAAGGTATTCCAAACGCCCACACAGGTATCAATATTTTTATTGATTTCACCTGATTCGATTTCAATTATTTCTATTGTTGAAGTAGTTTCTAATTTTTCCATCAAAAGAGGTAAACATAAATCATGTGTATGTTCATCTACTAAAATAAAAATATTAGAAAAATTATTTGTCGTAATATGTTCATTTAGTGCTGTATAGCACTTTTTATTAAAATGTATAATTGACTTATTTGCGGTAATTGATTTCATGCGTTAAATAGTAAGGTAATGGGTTTAAAATGAATTAGACATGGTCGGAGTAATAACAAGGATTATTCTTTTTTATCAGAGTCATTTCATAATCTAAAAAATTAATCTTTTGCCGTGAAAATAAGGAGATTTTATATAAAATGATAACTCCAGCATCATTATATTTGTATTAATTTTTATTATAATGATTTCCGAACCTATTTTTGATAATACAGAAATTGCTTTTTCGTTAAAAAGTGATTCAGAGCTTGAACGCGCTTATTTTTTGTTTAAAATGATTTCCATAGAACCTTTGGTTAAAATTGGTACAGCTGCTACTAATTTTGCTATTAAGGCGCATTTACCTATTGAAGGATTGATTCGATCGACCGTTTTCGACCATTTTTGTGGGGGTGTGAATGAGGAAGATTGCTTACCAGTGATTGATAAAATGTATGAAAAAGGAGTGAGTTCTGTTTTAGATTTTTCAGTGGAAGGTAAAGAGAATGATAAAGAATTTGATTCTGCCATGACTACTACTTTAAAAATCATGGAATTTGCCAAAGAAAAAGAATCTATGCCTATAGCCGTTTTTAAACCAACCGGTTTTGGCAGATTAAAGCTTTTTGAAAAAGTTGGAAGTGGCGTTGCTTTAACAAATGAAGAACAGGTAGAATGGCAAAAGGTAGTTAACCGCGTGGATACTATCTGTAAACGAGGGAAAGAACTGGGTATTTGGGTCTTAATCGATGCCGAAGAAAGTTGGATGCAGGATGCAGCCGATAATTTGGTTAGAGAGATGATGCAAAAATATAATACTGAAAAACCTATAGTATTTAACACGTTACAAATGTATCGTACCGATCGGTTAGACTTTTTAAAGAAGGAACACCAGCTTGCCAAAGAAAAAGGCTATTATTTAGGATTTAAATTGGTTAGAGGCGCTTATTTAGAAAAAGAAAATGAACGCGCTAAGGAAAAAGGGTATCCAACACCTATGTGTAAAAGTAAGTTAGAAACAGATACTTATTATAACGACGCGGTAACTTATATGCTGGATAATATTGACGATATGTCTATCTTTTCAGGGTCTCATAATGAGGAAAGCTCATATTTGATGATGGAACATATGGAAAAAATTGGGTTAAAACCAAATGATGCCCGTATATGGTTTGGTCAACTTTATGGCATGAGTGATCATATTAGTTTTAATTTAGGGGTAAAGGGGTATAATGTGGCCAAATACATTCCTTTTGGACCAGTAAGAGATGTGATGCCTTATTTAATCAGACGTGCTGAAGAGAACACATCAGTAGCAGGACAAACTGGTAGAGAACTTACCTTATTATCTAAAGAGAAAAAACGTAGAAAATTGCAATAGGTTGTTATTTTAAAACAACTTTTAAAATAGCTTTAATCTTATGGAACATGTAATAAGTCGTTATGACTATTATGGGTTCTAAATTGAAGCGGCTTGTTTTGAACTTAGGTTTTTAAATGACATTATAGATTTCTTTAATTTTAGTAGTTTCTAATTCATCTGATTCTGTGATGATGTTTTCATGGAGTTTTTTTTAGATTGAAGTCCAATATTTAAATGGGTTTTCGCTTATTAAAGCTAAATACGTTGTTTACCCTATTGTCATTGTTGAAAATCTCTATAAATGTGATTACAAGCCTTAGCCAGTTATTTAAAAACGACTTCATATATCGTAATGGATATGAGTTTTAAATCAAACCAAAAACTCTTATTCTTTAGATATTGTTTATTCAGTTTTAATTTTTCAGGAATAATAGAGGATATAAAATACGCTTCAGGGTCTTTAGCAGTCTTTAGAAGTTCTACTTCATTTCTGAATTTTATTGAAGCTAAACCAGTAATCCCAGGTTTTACAGATAACACAATCAAATCTTCTTGAGGGTAATGATTCACGTATTTTCGTAATTCCGGTCTTGGACCTACAAAACTCATATCACCCATTAAAACATTAATAAGCTGCGGAAATTCATCAATTTTATAACGTCTTAAAAAATAACCAACCGGAGTAATTCTATTGTCTTTATTCCCTAAAGTTAACAAGCCTTTTTTTTCAGACTCCATTTGCATGGTTCTGAATTTATAAATATTAAAGTCTAAGTTATGCTGTCCAACTCGCGGTTGAATAAAAAACACAGGACCTTTGGAGTCTATTTTTATAAGAATTGCTATAACAAACCATACTGGGAATAATACTAATAAACCTAAAAATGAAAAAAAGACATCAAAAATCCGTTTAATCATACCCTTAAGGCCTTGAAATTTTTAGGATGGTGGCAATACTGTCGCAGTTTTCAACAGTCATTAGCATTTCAATCGATTGGTATTCTCCTTCTATTACATAAATTCCGCATGGTTTTTCTCTAGGAAGGCTATTTGTAAAATTAATATCTCCCTTTTTTAGCAAATAAGAAATAGTTGTGGAATCCAATTTATTAGCATCGATTTCGGCTATTATGTCTTCTGAAAAAATTATTTTTTTTGTATTAATATTTTTTAAAACCCGAGCTTCCGGACCATAATCGCAGGATACCTTTTTTCCGTTTAAAAAAAAAGCTAAAATGATTAAACCAATTGAAAAACCTCCCAGATAATATCCAATACGTTGTAATAATGTCATGTAAAACTTAAAATTTTGAAATAGGCTTTAAGAAGATTAAAATATCAGCAAATTGATATCGCTATATTTTAAATCAAACCATTCTCCTACGGATTTATTAGTTAAAATTCCGTGGTAAAAGTACAACCCATTTTTTAAACCTCTATCAAATCTTAAAGAATTTTCAATTCCACCATCGTCCGCTATTTTTAACAGATAGGGGGTAAAGATGTTACTTATTGAAATTGAAGATGTTTTAGAATATCTAGCCGGAATATTTGGGACGCAATAATGAATGACACCATGTTTAACAAATGTTGGTGTTTTATGGGTAGTTACTTCGCTTGTTTCAAAACATCCACCCATATCAATACTAACATCAATAATGATAGCACCTTTTTTCATAGATTCCACCATGGTTTCAGTAACTACAATCGGCGATCGATTACTTCCTCTAACAGCTCCAATTGCTACATCACAACGTCTTAAGGCTTTAATTAAATTTTTTGGTTGAAGCGTAGAAGTAAACATTGGTCTTCCAAGGTTCGTTTGAATTCTTC
>JAHEDS010000006.1:3900-64121 GCA_024641135.1 Flavobacteriales bacterium | reverse complement strand
TGAGTTTGGTGTTTTCGAAATTATAACTTAAAGAATTATAGGTTTGTCCAAGATTTGAAAACGGAATTAATTCAAAATTATCTTTTCTTAAATAGTTGAATTTATAATCCTTATATATGGTCAGGGTTGTATCTACAAATGTGGTATCATTTTCAGCACTAATAATAAGATAGTCTTGGATTTTTGCCTTTTGTTGTTTGATATTTTTGCCCTTTTTCGCGTAATCCCTAGAATTAAATGAATTATCGTAAATTGAATCTTTACCTTTTACTTCTCCTTTCACACTCTTAGAAAGTGTTCTTTCTCCTTGCGCATACAAGCTATTAAAGCAAAGCAATAAAAAAATTGCTGTTATTATTCTTTTCATAAATAATCATTTCCAAAGCAAAAGTAATTATTTGAACGTAAAGGACCACGAATTATTTTAAATTAAGAAAGCCAGCAAAAATTTGCTGGCTTTCTATAAGAACAATCACTCTAACAAGAATGATTAATAATAATTTATTTGAATTAGTCGATGGCAAAAATGAATCTATTATTTTTAATTACCAAAATTTTATTCAATTATAAACAACAAATAATTCTTAAAAAGAATAGAGGTTATCTATTTAATTGAATACCAAACGTTAACTTAAAATAAATTAAGAATCCTTTTATTTATACTTTTATAACTTTAAAGCTATTGAATTAGATTAGCACTATAAACATATACTATAAAATCTTAAATTTGACATAATAATCACACTAATGTTAGCTTCAAAATACTCGAATTTCGAATTAGAATGTGGTACTGACGAAGCCGGCAGAGGGTGCTTGGCAGGTCCTGTAACTGCAGCAGCCGTTATTTTACCTAATACATTTGCAAATAGTATATTAAATGACTCTAAACAATTATCAGAAAACAAAAGAGAGTTACTTAAACCCATCATTGAATTAGAATCCTTATCATTCGGTATTGCTCATGTTTTCCAAGAAGAGATTGACAAAATAAACATTCTTAATGCGTCCATTCTAGCCATGCACAAATCTATTGATAAGCTTTGTCGCATTCCAGAATTCATTATTATTGACGGCAACAAATTCAAACCTTATAAAAAAATTCCTTTTGAAACCATTATTAAAGGTGATGGCAAATATTTAAGTATTGCCGCCGCCTCAGTTTTAGCAAAAACCTACAGGGATGAATATATGAATAATATTCATGAAGAATTTCCAATGTATAACTGGAAACAAAATAAAGGATACCCAACCAAAGAACACCGAGAAGCCATTAAAAAGTATGGCATTACTAAATATCACAGAAAAACATTCAGACTATTGCCAGAACAATTACAATTTGACCTATAAGTTTTTATCTTTGTAAAAATTAATTATTTCATGAAATTTCTAAGGTTTTCCCTCTTTTTCCTTTTTATTTTTAGTTGTTCCAATCAAGACATTAATCATTCTAAGCTTTTTTATTTTATTCCTGAGAACACCTCTGTTCTTGTTATAACATCAAATATTGAAAGCTTAAAAAGTAGTATTGCCAACAATGACTTTTTAGAAAGTATATCAAATACAAATGCTTATAAAAATGTAAATAAAAGACTAAAAGACTTATCTCTTTTTAAACCAAATAGCCAAGTTTTAATTTGTTTTGAAAAAGATAGTTTAGGAAGTCTTCAATATTCCGTTATAACAAAGTATAATAAAGCGTTGTTTGATAAAGATTCTTTAAAATCTTACAAAGAAGAAAAACTTCAGTTCAAAAAAAATACTATTATAAAATCCGTTTTGAACAACCAGACTTTTTATAGTGCGATTATAGACAGTACATTTTTTTCATCATCATCAAAAAGTCTTGTAGAAAATGCTTTTGAATATACCAATACCAATACTGAATTGGAGAAAATATATTCAACAACAGATGATTCCAAGTCTATATCTATAATCATTAAGAATGATGACCATTTTATTCAATCCTTTTTTCCAAACAAAATATTACCTTTAAAATCCTTCTCAACCTACACAGCTATAGACACCGAAATAACTCAAGATAAAATATTTTTCAATGGTATCACACAGGCTAATGATTCTACAGAGAGTTTTATTAATGTCTTTAAAAACACCATTCCTCAGGAAAACCAAATTCAAATGGTAACTCCGTCGAACAGTAATGGTTTTTTAAGTTTTACTTTCGGTAATTATAAAAACTTTCGGTCTAATATAATCAAATATACACATGTAGATTCATTAAAAACTCTAACTACCTTATTCGATAATATTATTGAAGTAGGTGTTATTTTTGATTCTGAAAACCAAGCCATAGTTTTAAATTCAATAGATGTAATTTCGACAGAAGATGCTTTAATTAGTGAGCAAACAATTATTGAAAATTTTAGACAAGTTGATATTTTTAATTTTAGCCAACCTGAATTATTTAAAAGCACATTTTCACCTTTAATTACTTTTAACCAACCTAGTAAATATTGTGTACTAGATAATTTTTTCGTCTTTGCCCAAGATATAGAATTACTTAAAACCATTATTTCAAACTATCAAAACAAAACAACTTTAAGTGAGCAGCCATATTATACTGACATTTCAGAACAATTAAGTGATGCTTCTTCACTCTTAATAGTTTTAAACCCAGAATTATTAAAAGGTGTTTTAAATCAGAATTTTGCTCAAGATTCTATTTTTTCAATCGATAAATATAAAGTGTCTGCCCTACAATTTGTATACGACCATCATTTCGCTCATGTCAATGGAATTATTAAAAAACCTAAAATTAAGGCTTCATTAAATTCTATTTCTGAGGAATTAAACATAAAATTAGACGCCGATTTATTAAATAATCCACAATTAGTAATTAATCATTTAAACAAGCAAAAAGAAATTGTCGTTCAGGATATAAAAAACAAACTGTATTTAATATCTAATACAGGAAAAATTCTTTGGAAAAAACAATTAGATGGCGCTGTTTTAGGAAATATCGAACAAGTAGACATTTACAAAAATGGACGACTGCAATTAGCCTTTGTAACGCCTCATAAATTATATATTATTGATCGTAACGGAAATGATGTTTCTCCGTTTCCCGGCAATTTTAATGATGCCATTACGCTACCTCTATCTGTTTTTGACTACGAAAAAAACAAAGATTATAGATTTTTGGTTACACAAGGAAAAAATATCCTGATGTATGACACGCAATTAAAAACCGTTAATGGTTTTAATTTTAATTCGGCAAATAGCACCCTTATTAGTCAGCCTCAACATTTTAGAATTGGAAGTAAAGATTATATTGCTTTTAAAACACAGGATAAAATATATTTCTTAGACAGAACGGGAAACATTAGGATTAATCCAAAAACTATCAGTAATTTTTCACAGGAAGCTATTTACGTTTATAACAACAAGTTTATTACAACCAATACCGACGGCAACCTTATAACCATAGATACTAAAGGTAACAGTGCTTCTCAAAATTTAAAGCTTTCAGAAAGGCATTATATAGATGCTTCAAGTAAATCATTAGTTACTTTTAGCGATAATAAACTTACTATAAAAGGAAAAACTATTGAACTCGATTTCGGAGTTTACACAGCACCCAAATTATTTTATTTACAGGATAAAATTTATGTAACCATTACAGATTTACAAAGCCAAAAGGTTTATTTATTCGACAGTAATGCAAAACTTTTGCCAAATTTTCCTGTTTATAGTAATTCACCAATAGCACTTGACAATATTGATGGAGACCGAGATCTGGAATTTGTAGCGAAGGGCGAAAATAATTCTGTCATTCTTTATAAAATAAATTAATCCTTTTCTATTATTATTAATTAATACGACTTATTTACAACGATAACCGAAACCCTTATGATTTCAAGAAAAAATGCGTCCATCTCAAAATTTATTATTCATAAAGTAGGTAACAAATTTAACGACACAAAAAATGCTTTTTCAGAAAAAACAGTAGATTTTGACGAAGCGAGTTACGATTTAATGTTGCCATTTTTACTGCGTCCATTTGGCTCTGTAGTACAAAGCTATCGGTTTAACCACCATTCCAATATTGTTCTAAACGAGATCAATTCGTATACCAGTCAGATTTTTAATCAAGACGATGCCTTTATTGATGTTTCAAAACACATAGTCACGCATTTGTTTGAACAATCTAATTCCTCGCAAATCAAAACAGGTGATGTTTTGGTTGTTATGTTTGAAGGTATAGAATATCAAGAAATAACCACCAATGCTATTGGTATATTTAAAATTGAAAACAAAGTTAATTTCTTTCAAACTTATTTAGAAAAGAATAGTTATGATGTATTGGTTCAAAAAGGTATAAGTTCTAAAAAAGTAGATAAAGGTTGTTTAATATTAAACCAATCGGATGCCGAAGGTAACATTATTTTAAGTGTTGATAATAATAGTTATGACGCACAATATTGGATAAACCATTTTTTAAATATTAAGTATGCTGATGACTCCAACAGCCATACTCAGCAATATATTGGACTTTGTAAAGACTTTTCTCAGGAAATTTTAAAAACCAGTTATGGTTCACAAGAGCAAAATGCCTTTTTAGCTAAAACCATCGATTATTTTAAAGAACATGAAATAGTTGCTATTGAAAATTTTAAAGACGAAATTTTTGAAGAAGACAAGCATAAAATCTTATTTGATAGTTTTAAAAAAGAATATGAAGGTGAAAATAATGTCTTAATCCGAAACCAATTTGATGTTTCTGACCTAGTTGTTAATAAGGAAAAAAAGAAAATTAAAACCGATATTAAGTTAGACACCAACATACAAATTAAATTAGATATTGACGCACCCGAAGCCGCAAGTGAATATTTATTACGTGGGTATGACGATGAAAAGAAAATGCACTACTACAAAGTATTTTTTAATGCCGAAAATTAGTAACTTTGGGTATGGGAGATAAAAATAATGGCAAAACATTTAATTATGATGCAATCCTTTCTGAACTACATACAGAACTGGTACATCTTCAGGAATGGGTAAAAAAAGAAGGTTTAAAAGTTGTCATCCTTTTTGAAGGCCGCGATGCTTCAGGAAAAGGAGGCACTATCAAAAGGTTTACCGAACCCCTCAATCCGCGTGTATGTAAAGTGGTGGCTTTAGGTATTCCAACTGAAAAAGAAAAAACACAATGGTATTTTCAAAGATACGCTCAATATTTGCCTGCAGCAGGAGAAATTGTTTTATTTGATAGAAGCTGGTATAACCGTGCAGGTGTAGAAAAAGTAATGGGTTATTGTACAGAAGAAGAATATCATGAATTTTTGCGTAGTTGTCCGGAATTTGAAAGAATGTTAGTGAGAAGCAATATCATTGTTTTAAAATACTGGTTTTCTGTAAGCGATGAAGAACAGGAAAGACGTTTTAAAAACCGTATTAAAAACCCTGTTAAACGTTGGAAATTTAGCCCCATGGATTTAGAATCACGCTCCAGATGGCTAGAATATTCTAAAGCAAAAGATAATATGTTTGCACATACAGATACCAAGCAAGTTCCATGGTATGTAGTAAATGCAGATAACAAAAAGAAAGCCAGACTCAATTGCATTAGCCATATTTTAAGCAAAATACCTTATGAGCCCATCCATTTAACACCTATTAAATTACCCGAACTACCAGATTATAAAGCTTATGTAAGGCCTCCAATTAATTACCAGACATTTGTGCCTGATAAATATTAATCCAAACGTAGTTTCTATTTAATAGTTTTTAATATATAACCTTTTTCTTTTGGAAATTTAATGTCGAACCAAAACCCTAAGTTTGATTTATAGTATGAAGTTTTATTTGAGTTCCTTGAACAGAGCAATTTTCAATAGCTCGGCCTGAAAGGAAACTACCAAACTATTCTATTTCTTGATGCTTAACGTAAGAGCGCCATTTTTCAATACACTGTTCCATGTCTTCAGGAATTTCTGAATTGAAACGCATAAACTCTCCAGTTTTTGGATGAATAAACCCTAGTGTTTTAGCATGAAGTGCCTGCCTTGGTAATACCTTAAAACAATTGTCAACAAATTGCTTGTATTTTGTAAACGTAGTGCCTTTTAATATTTTTTCTCCACCATAACGCTCATCATTAAAAAGTGTGTGCCCAATGTGCTTCATATGCACACGTATTTGATGCGTTCTACCAGTTTCCAATTTACAGGACACCAATGTCACATAACCCAATCGCTCCAAAACATTATAATGAGTTATAGCAGGTTTTCCCTTATCAGCCTCGTCGTCTAAATACACCGTATTCTGAAGTCGATTTTTAGGGTGTCTGCCTATATTCCCTTCAATGGTTCCCTCTTCATTTTCAATATTCCCCCAAACCAAAGCAATATATTCGCGTTCACTTGTTTTTTCGGCAAACTGCAACGATAAATGTGCCATAGCCTGCTCTGTTTTTGCAATAACTAAAAGGCCACTGGTATCTTTATCTATACGATGCACCAATCCTGGTCGATCACTGGAATTATTGGGTAAATTATCAAATTTATAAATAAGAGCATTTATTAAGGTTCCTGAATAATTACCATGTCCCGGATGCACAACCATACCAGCTGGCTTATTCACCACAAGCAAGGTGTCATCTTCATAAACCACATCTAATGGTATGTTTTCACCCACTAATAAGTTTTCATAGGGAGGGTGCGTAAATAACACACGAATTACATCAAAAGGTTTTACCTTATAATTAGATTTTACGGGCACGCCATTAACAAATACGCTTCCATTTTTAGCACCTTCCTGAATTTTATTTCGAGTCGCATTTTCAATACGATTCATTAAATATTTATCTATACGAAGAGGTGATTGTCCTTTATCTACTGTAAATGAATAATGTTCATACAAATCGTCATTATCATCTTCTGGGACAGTTGAAATATAGTCTTCCATTATTCACCTGGTTTGTTTCCATTACCAAGTACCAAATCAATTTTTGATGTTTTTGGCAACATATCACCTGGCTTAATTTCTTTTCCTTCAAACATCATCTTAAGTACCATGTCTTTTCCTATATTATCAATATAAGTAACTTTTCCAACTTCAAACCCAATAGCCTCAAGCGTTGGTTTTGCCTGTCTGAATGTGCGTTCCTTTAACTCTGGCACCGACATTTTTCTGAAACCTGAAGGATTTAAGGTAATATATATTTTTCTGTCTTTTTTAACTTTAGACCCAGCTTTAGGGTCTTGTTCAATTACAGAAAACCTTGGATATTTAGGATTATAATTAGCTGAATCCTGAATTTTAAGTTCTAAATTATTTTGTTCAAGTTCTAATTGGGCGACACCTATTGATTTTCCAGTCAAATTTGGAACCGTTTCAAAATTACCATGATTGGTTGAAATATTTAACCATTTTAATAAAATAAAACTTAACACGAATATTGCTACCGCTGCCAATGCTAATTGTTTAAAAAAGGTTTTACTGGAAAGAAATTTAATAACGCTCATGGATATTTAAAAGTTTTGACAAAACTAAACAATTTTATGTTTTAAAATTTAATTGAATTAATTTTAGCTGTTATTATATACGATACTAATACAGAAAAAAGTATAATATGATGAATTATTTTTTTTAATGATATGATCGTTTGGAATAAATAAATGATATTTTTACAAAACGCCTTTTAATTAAGATTTATTTGAAAAAAGAAAACATAAAAGTTAAATGAAAAAAAACATTGCTATTATTATGGGAGGATATTCCAGTGAATATGAAATCTCATTAAAAAGTGGAAACGTTGTTTTTGAAACCTTAAATCCTTCAAAATATAATCCTTACCGCATTCACATTTTTAAAGATAAATGGGTATATGTTGATACTAATAATAAGGAGTTTCCAGTTGATAAGCATGATTTTTCGGTGATGATAAATCAATCAAAAATAACCTTTTCTTGTGTATTTAACGCTATTCATGGTTCACCTGGTGAAGATGGATTTATGCAAGCTTATTTTAAACTTTTAAATATTCCACAAACAAGTTGTGGGATGTATCAGGCCAGTTTAACTTTTAACAAACGTGATTGTTTAAGTGTTTTAAAACCCTATGGAATTAAAACGGCCGAATCGTATTATATAAACTTAGGAGACACCATTAATGAAGAGGCCATTATTAAAAAAGTAGGATTACCTTGTTTTGTTAAGGCTAATAAAGCAGGCAGTAGTTTTGGTATAACTAAAGTGTATAAAAAAGAGGATTTACAACATGCTATTGATGTAGCTTTTAAAGAAGATGATGAGATTATTATTGAATCTTTTTTAGATGGTACCGAAGTTTCAGTAGGTGTTATTAAGTATAAAGGAGAAACCAAGGTATTGCCTATTACCGAAATAGTTCCAAACAATGATTTTTTTGATTATAAGGCAAAATACCTAGGAGAATCGCAGGAAATTACACCGGCACGATTATCAAAAGAGCAGGAAGACAAAGTTAATAAAGTAGCCAAACAAGTTTATGAGGTTTTAAAGATGACTGGATTTTCGAGAAGTGAGTATATTTTTAAAAATGGGGAACCCCATTTACTTGAAGTTAATACAGTCCCTGGTTTAACCAGACAAAGTATATTACCTCAGCAAGCGGCTTGTGCGGAAATTAGCTTGTGTGAATTATTTGATAATGCTATTGAAGAAGCTTTAAAATAAAAAACGTAATTTTAAATTATGAAAAAAGCACTTTTTCCGGGATCTTTTGACCCTTTAACATTAGGTCATGTCGATATCATTAACCGTGGTGTGGCATTATTTGATGAAGTTATTGTGGCTATTGGTATTAATGCCGACAAAAGCTATATGTTCTCTTTGGAAGAGCGTAAAAAGTTCATTGAAGCTGCTTTTAAAGGCGAACCCAAAGTTAAGGTGGTTACTTATGAAGGATTAACCGTTCAATTTTGTAAAGAAATAAAAGTACCTTTTATATTACGTGGTTTAAGAAATCCGGCAGATTTTGAATTTGAAAAAGCCATTGCACATACCAATAGGCAATTATCAAAAGTGGAAACCGTTTTTTTGTTAACTTCAGCAAGAACTTCCTTTATCAGCTCAAGTATTGTAAGAGATGTAATTAGAAATCATGGCGATTACACCGTTTTAGTTCCTGATAGTGTAAGAGTTAAATAATTAATAAATGTAGTTATGAAAAATCTTTTTTTATATTATTTATCAATTTTTGTTCCTTTGGGTCTTATCATTTGGTTGAGTAAAATTGAATCCATCGACTCCTTATACTTTATTTTATTATTTTTCTTTTATGCATTAATTTATAGAACCTATTTAGATGGTTATAGACTTTACAAGAAAAATATCATCTTGAAAAAAGATATTTGGAAAATGATTATTCCTGGTAATCGTTTTGAATATTTTAAAGAGTTATATCTAAGCTGAAATTTAATTTCTAAGCATAAAGTTTTACAGTTTATATTCCGATAATCCTTTCGTAAATGCCTCCGGGTTTTCTGCCAAATGATAACGAGGATCATCTATGTCTTCAACAATCACTTCCGTGAATTTAGGGTTAGACTTATATAGCAATATTTTACAGTCTTCACTTAAGTGTTTCAGCTTAATCGATTTACCTTCGTCTTCATATTTATTCACCAAATTAAAAATGGCTTCAATAGCTGAATGATCGCTAATTCTAGATTCAACAAAATCAATTTCCACTTTTTCAGGGTCATTTTTTACATCAAACTTTTCATTAAACGCTATAATGGAGCCAAAAAATAAGGGCCCCCATATTTCATAAACTTTAGTACCATCTTCACGCATGCGTTTACGAGCTCTAATACGTTTAGCATTTTCCCATGAAAAAACTAAGGCACTCATAATTACTCCAGAAATAACTGCAATGGCCAAATCGAACATAACTGTTAACGCCGAAACAGCGACCAAAACAATGACGTCACTTACAGGAATTTTATTTAATATTCTAAAACTACTCCATGCAAAAGTTCCTATAACCACCATAAACATGACGCCTACTAATGCCGCAATGGGTACTTGCTCAATAAGGCCAGAAGCAAATAATATGAAAATCAATAAAGCTAAAGCAGCTACTATACCAGATAATCGTCCTCTACCTCCACCTTTAATATTAATTAATGATTGGCCAATCATAGCACAACCGCCCATACCACCAAAGAACCCTGTTACGATATTAGCTCCTCCTTGAGCCAAACATTCGCGGTTTGTATCACCTCTTGTTTCGGTTAATTCATCTACCAAATTAAGGGTCATTAAAGATTCAATCAATCCAATAGCCGCTAATATTATTGCATAAGGAAATATGAATTTTATTGTTTGAAGGTTAAAAGGTACTTTACTGAAAATATCAAATTGAAATTGTGGCAAGCCGCCTTTTAAACCTTCTCCACCACCATCTCTAATAAAACTACCAACTGTAGCAACATCTAATTTTCCGAAAATTACTATGGCCGAAACTACTAAAATAGCAATCAATGCTTCAGGTAATTTTTTGGTTAGTTTTGGTAAGCCTAGCATGATTCCCATAGTTAATAGCACCAGCCCAATCATAATAAAAAGTTTTGGTCCCTGCATCCAAACAAAAGCTCCATTTTCAAAAGTCATAAACATTTTCAACTGAGATAAGAATATCACTATAGCTAATCCATTAACAAATCCCATCATTACGGGATGCGGAATTAAACGGATAAATTTTCCAAGTTTTAAAAATCCAGCTAACATTTGTATAATTCCCATCAAAATAACAGTAGCAAACAAATAATACAGTCCTAAATTTTCCCCTTCAGAACCCATAGCATTTCCTTCAGCAACCAAAGCGACCATCACGACTGCCAAAGCGCCAGTAGCACCACTTATCATACCTGGTCGACCACCAAAAACAGCTGTTATAAACCCAATCATAAAAGCTGCATATAACCCCACCAATGGATCTACTCCAGCCACAAATGCAAAAGCCACTGCTTCTGGAACTAGAGCAAGTGCCACAGTTAATCCACTTAAAATATCATTTTTTGCGTTAGCCGTTTGCTTTCTAATAAAATCTGTCATGGTTCGTTTTTTTGAAGAGGCAAATTTACAGTTAATATAGAGATGACCAAGCCTTTGCTTTTAATAATTCCTTAATTTAGGCCATTAAATCATTTGAAATGAAGTTATTTTCTATAGTTACTCTTCTTATTACTATAATATCATGCAATCCTTCTTATAAAAAAGAAAATTTCGATTTTGAAACACAATTTGAAAAATCTAATGGTTTGGAAACAGCAACCTATAATGAAACCATTTTGTTTTATAAAAATTTAGCAGAAAAATATCAAAAGATTTCTATCCAAGAAATAGGGATGACTGATTCGGGAAAACCACTTCATATAGTAACTTTTAATAAGGATAAAGAATTTAATTTTAATAACATTCATAAAACAAAAAACATTATACTAATAAATAATGGTATTCATCCTGGAGAATCGGATGGTATTGATGCTACCATGATGTTATTTAGAGATTTAGCCAATGGCACTATTAATACCCCCATAAATACGGTGTTAGTTACAATACCTATTTATAATATTGGTGGTAGTTTAAACCGAAACTCAACAACACGTACAAATCAAAATGGCCCTAAAGAATATGGATTTAGAGGTAATTCCAGAAACTATGATTTAAACAGGGACTTTATAAAGTGTGATACAAAAAATGCCAGATCCTTTACTCAAATTTTTCATCTGGTTAATCCCGATGTTTTTATTGATAACCACGTAAGTAATGGCGCCGATTATCAATATGCGTTAACTCATTTATTTACACAACATAACAAACTTGGTAATGGACTAGGAGACTATATTCATAATAAAATGAAGCCGGAACTAGAACAAAAATTGGCTAAAAAAAACTTAGATATAACACCATATGTCAATGTGTTTAATAGAGTTCCGGAAACTGGTTTTAGTCAGTTTTTAGATACGCCACGGTATTCTACCGGTTATACCACTTTATGGAATACCTTAGGGATGATGGTGGAAACGCATATGCTAAAACCATATAAACAGCGTGTTTATGGTACTTATGAACTTATGAAAAGTATGATTGAAATAGTTGAAGAAGACCAAAAAGCCATTACTACTTTAAGATCCAATCCTAACAAAAACTTAATTCAAGGATCCAAATACCCATTAAACTGGGTAATCGATTCTACAAAAACTACCACTTTAAATTTTAAAGGGTTTGTAGGAGAAACTATAACCAGTGAGATTACGGGTTTTCCAAGATTAAAATATGACAGAAACCAACCATTTAACAAACCTATTATCTATTACAACTATTTTAAACCAAATAGTGAAGTCATTATTCCGAAGGCCTACATTATTCCACAAGGTTGGTTTAATGTGATTGATTTATTAAAATTGAACGAAGTTGAAATGACTCCTTTTGAAAAAGACACCATTATAACGGTTGAAACTTATAAAATCAAAACTTTCGAAACGTATAAATCTCCGTTTGAGGGTCATTATCCGCATTTTAATACAACTGTTCAAAATAAAACAGAGCCTCTAAATATTAAAACAGGAGACTATTTAATTAATACAAACCAACCAGCCCTACGGTATCTTATGGAAACTTTAGAACCGGAAGCCCCGGACTCCTTTTTTAACTGGAATTTCTTCGATACTATTTTACAACAAAAAGAAGGGTTTTCTCCCTATGTTTGGGAAGATATCGCTTTAGAATTATTGAGCCATAACCCAGATTTAAAAAAAGCATTTGAAGGAAAAAAGCTAACTGATGAGGAGTTCTCTAAAAATTGGTATGCTCAGTTAAACTGGCTACATCAACAAAGTGAGCATTATGAAAAAGCACATTTTCGATATCCTATTTACAGGTTACATTAGTAATTTAATATTTGCATAAGAATTTTCGAGGGCTTCCATGCTTTTTTCTTCATTTAACCATTCAACTTTGGTTATCCCTTCATCTTCTTGAGCATATAAATCACCCCCAAAACTAGTTTTCATTTCAAACCAATAAGTAATTTTGATTCTATGTTGACCATTACGCTTAAAAATATGATAAGTTGTTTCTAAAGGTTTTACAATTTTTAATCCATTCACTCCCGTTTCTTCAGTTACTTCTCGAATTGCTGTCTTTTCAATAGATTCATTTCCTTCTATTTTTCCTTTGGGTAAATCCCATTTATCATTTCTATAAATAAATAATATATCACCAGTATCATTGAAAACTTTCCCACCACCAGCTATGACATTTGGTAGTTTTTTTAGAAACTTTTTAAGCAACTTATCCTGATCTTTATGAATAAGCCGAACTTCTTTAAGCGAAGTGGTGTTCAATTCTTTAATAACTTTTCCAATATGAACCGTATTAAGCAAATAATTCTTAAAATCGGTTTCCTTCTCAACAATAGTTGTTAAAGTAATAGGTTTGTCGTTGACAAAAACTTTGTACATAGTTGTATTTAACAATTACAATATAGTAAAAATATCATTTTTCAATACAATTCAGTCATTGTTGAAAAAAATATTTTAAAACATTACCAACTGTTATGAAAAACTAATTTTATATGTAATTTTGTTCTTATGATTTTTAATAAAGAAATTGCCAGAAAAACTGCAGAGGTTTTATTACAGATAAATGCAATAAAACTTAGCCCCAGTGAACCTTTCACCTGGGCATCTGGATGGAAATCGCCTATTTATTGCGACAACCGTATTATCTTGTCATTTCCTCCTATACGAAACTATATTAGAGAAAGTATGGGGAAAGAAATCGAGAAGCTTTACGGAAAACCTGATGCCATAGCCGGAGTTGCAACAGGAGCCATTGGCATTGGCATACTGGTTGCTGAATATATGGGTTTACCTTTTATTTATGTAAGACCAGAAGCGAAGGGGCATGGAAGACAAAATCAAATTGAAGGGTTTATTCAAAACGGCCAAAATGTTGTTGTTGTTGAAGATTTGATAAGTACAGGAAAAAGCAGTTTAAATGCAGTTAAAGCTTTAAAAGAGGCCGAAGTACATGTTAAAGGTATGGTGGCCATCTTTTCATATGGGTTTGATATTGCTACTGAAAATTTTAAAAAAGAAAACATAGCTCTTCATACTTTGAGTAATTATGAAAGTTTATTAGAGCAAGCATTAGCTACGAATTATATTTCTCAAAAGGAATTAGAAACATTGTCAGTTTGGAATTCAAATCCAAGCGTATGGAATGGAAATTGATTAAAATATAACCAGGTGTAGTTACAAACTACTATACTCCTAACAAACAATTAAATTAGCATGAATTTAGAATCTCCAAAAATAAATGTTGGTAAATCTCCTCAAGAAATTTTTGATTTTTTATCAAATATCAAAAATTTTGAATCGTTAATGCCTGAAAACATTAGCAAATTTGAAGTATTAAGTGAAGACACATTTCTGTTTGCCTTAAAAGGAATGCCTGAAATCACCCTTAAAAAGAAGGAACTTACACCACCAAATAAAATTGTTTTAGGTGCTGCAGGTGGTAAATTAGATTTTTCATTAACGGGAAATATTGTAGAGACTTCTCAAAACTCAAGTGAGGTGCAATTAGAGTTTAATGGTGATTTTAATCCTATGATGGCTATGATGATTAAGGGTCCAATAAGTAAATTTATTGAAACACTTGCTTCAAGCATTCCTAATGTTATTTAATATAAAAGGGTAATATCTTTTAAATCAAACTCCTTTAAAATATCGTCTTCAATTAAAACCTGAAGATTCCCAGATAATGCCACATTTTTTATAATTCCAGAAAACATTAAACCTTCGGCATCTAAAAATGTCGAGGGTTTGTTTTTTCTAAAAAGATAAGATTTATACTCTTTTTTTAAAAAATTAAATTCCTGCTTTCTTACGAGCATAAAATAATATTTTAAATACTTTATTAGCGTATGTAGGACTTCATCCAGAATAAATGTCTTACCAATTAGCAATTTTAGTGATGCCGCTTTTGGTAATCCTTTAAAGTTAGTTTGATTAACATTTAGTCCAATTCCAATAATAGATTCCTTTAAACTATTTTGTTTCATGACATTTTCAATTAAAACTCCACAAATTTTCTTGTCTTCTGACAAAATGTCGTTAGGCCATTTAATACTTAATTTAGGAATCGAAAAACTTTGCAAGGTTTTTATTAATGCTAATGAAGTCGCTATACTTATATAAAAGGGGTATTCAATATTTAGCTTTGAAACATCTTTAAATACACTAACAGTAAGGTTTTTAGAGCTTTCAGAATTCCAAATGGTTCCCATTTGCCCTCTGCCATTAGTTTGATAATCTGCAGATACTACAGTATAATCAACTAAAACTGACGTGTTAGAAAGCTTTCTTAAATAGTTGTTTGTTGAATCGGTGGCATTAAGTTTGATTAGATGCATTAAAAAGTTGTTATAGCAGTATAGAATCTTATGATTAAATTAAGGTATAAAGAATTAAAAAAATAATAACTTTGCACAAATTTAAAACAATTTAATGGCGAAACAACAAATAAGCGCAGACCAACTAATAACAGTTATTATAAGTAGCATTGAAGATGTTAAGGGAAAAGAAATAAGCATACTTGATTTAAGAGACATAGAAAATACGGTTTGTGATTACTTTGTTATTTGCGAGGGAACTTCAAATACACAAGTCAACGCCATTTCAAATTCCATCCAAAAAAAGGTAAGCAAAGAATTGAAAGACCACCCATGGCATGTTGAAGGTGCAGATAATGCTGAATGGATATTATTAGATTATGTAAATGTTGTGGTTCATGTATTCCAAAAACATATCAGAGATTATTATGATATTGAAAGTCTTTGGGGTGATGCAAAAACAACAATAATAGAAACTAGTTATTAAAAAAGAATGACAAACGAAAACAATAACATAAAAGATAAAAAGCCAAAATTTAATCCATATTGGATTTACGGAATTATTATTGCTGTTTTTTTAGCAATTCAAGTATTCAGTAATGTTGGTTATGAAGAAGGAAGTACTACAAACCCAACTCAGTTTTTACAATTTGTAGCGGAAGGCGATGTCGCAAAAGTTGAAATTGTAAATAAACGTATTTGTAAGGTTTATTTAACGCTGGAAGCTGAAAAAAAAGAGGTTCATAAAAAATCTATTCCGCATACCTTAATACCTACAGCGACCAAGTTACCAAACTATAAATTTGAATTTGGTGATTTACAGATTTTCCAGAATCAGTTAAACGAAGTCATTAAAGAAAACAATCTTGTTTTAACACCAGTTTATATTACAGAAGATAATTTCTTTGGTGATTTATTAATAAGTGTTCTTCCATTTATATTACTTATTGCAGTATGGATTTTTATCATGCGTAGAATGTCTGGTGGTGCTGGCGGTGGTGCTGGAGGCCAAATATTTAATATAGGAAAATCAAAAGCAAAACTATTCGATCAAAATACTGAAGTAAAAACAACTTTTAAAGATGTTGCAGGTTTAGAAGGTGCTAAAGAAGAAGTCCAGGAAATTGTAGATTTCCTTAAATATCCTGAAAAATACACATCTTTAGGTGGAAAAATACCAAAAGGAGCGCTGCTTGTAGGACCTCCTGGAACAGGAAAAACCTTACTTGCAAGAGCCGTTGCCGGTGAAGCCAAGGTTCCTTTCTTTTCTTTATCTGGTTCAGACTTTGTTGAAATGTTTGTTGGAGTTGGAGCTTCACGTGTAAGAGATTTATTTAAGCAAGCGAAAGAAAAGTCTCCTTCAATAATTTTTATTGATGAAATTGATGCGATTGGTCGTGCCAGAGGTAAAAATGCTATGTCTGGAAGTAATGATGAACGTGAAAACACTTTAAACCAGCTTTTAACTGAAATGGATGGTTTTGGTACTAATACCAATGTTATAGTACTTGCAGCAACTAACAGAGCAGATATTTTAGATACCGCTTTAATGCGTGCTGGAAGGTTTGACAGACAAATTTTTGTAGACTTACCAGATGTTAGAGAACGTAAAGAAATTTTCGAAGTCCATTTAAGACCTCTTAAAAAAACTAAAGATTTAGATCTTGATTTCTTATCTAAACAAACTCCAGGTTTTTCTGGAGCGGATATTGCCAATGTTTGTAATGAAGCGGCTTTAATTGCTGCAAGAAATGGCAAGAAGGAAGTTGATAAGCAAGATTTCTTGGATGCTGTAGATCGAATTATTGGTGGGTTAGAAAAGAAAAATAAAATAATTACAACTGAAGAAAAAAGAGCTGTTGCCTTTCATGAAGCAGGACATGCTACAGTTAGTTGGATGCTTGAGCATGCCGCTCCTCTAGTTAAGGTTACTATAGTACCTCGAGGACGATCACTTGGAGCTGCGTGGTATTTACCAGAAGAACGTCTTATTGTTCATCCTGAACAAATGCTAGACGAAATGTGCGCTGCCTTAGGTGGAAGAGCTGCAGAAAAAGTTATTTTTAATAAAATTTCTACAGGTGCATTAAGTGATTTAGAAAAGGTAACTAAACAAGCTAGAGCCATGGTAACTATTTATGGTTTAAGCGATAAAGTTGGAAACTTAACTTATTATGATTCTTCTGGCCAAAACGAATATGGGTTTACTAAGCCTTACAGTGAAAAGACTGCAGAACTGATTGATAAAGAAATTTCAGATCTTATTGAAACACAATATGAACGCGCCATTAAACTTCTTCAGGAGAATAAAGACAAGCTCACAGAGCTTGCTAACGTGCTCTTAGAAAAAGAAGTTATTTTTAAGGATAACCTTGAAAAAATATTTGGAAAACGTGATTTCAAAAATGAGGAAAGCGAGACAGTTGTCGAATAAATTTTTAATTTTCACATAAAGCATTAACAAAAATCTTAAATTAATTCAATGATTAGTTTAAGATTTTTTATATTTGAGAAACTCCAATAAAAACTGAGTTAATAGCGCAATCTTAAATGAGTCTTTTTAGAAAAATATTTGGTTCTAAATCTGAAAGTAAAGAAGAAGAATTAAAGTCCTTAGAGCGTGGCAAATATATGCCAGAGATTAAATTACCAATAGATGAGAAGTTTACCATAAACTTTAAAGCTAATGGTGGTAAATTTCTGTATTGCGAAGATTTAAATGAGGTTTTTGAAAGCTTAGAAAATATCATTGAAGAAAACAATTGGGACAACAAGAAGGCATTTTTTATTGACTCCAAGCTTAAAGATAAATTCAAAAATGCAGGATTGTCGACAACAGAAAAAATTATAGATTCTACTTTTTTTATTACAACCTGCGAGAATTTAATAGCCAACGATGGTTCTTTATTAATCTCTTCGCATCAAATAGCGGAAAAAAAACTAACCGAGCTTCCAGACAATTTTATCGTTTTTGCTACGACAAGTCAAATTGTTGAAAATATTGGAGAAGGATTACGGGGTATTAAATTTAAAAGCAAACAAAGACTTCCTACAAATATTACTACTATAAAACATTTTAAATCTTCAGACGAAAAAGACTTTTTAAGCTACGGAAGTAGTTCAAAAAATTTATATTTGCTACTTCTAGAGGATTTATAATCTATTTTAGATTATAACGCTGTCCATTTTAATTAAATAAAGACAAATCATTTAAAATGAAAGATATTTTTATTCGTGCCCTTTCTGGTTTGTTTTATGTATTGCTGTTAATATTTTCACTTTATAGCTTACATACCTTAATGGCTCTCTTTTTTATTTTTGGAATTATCTGTTTGATTGAATTCAATAAGTTAATCCAGTTAAAGAGTAGCATACCTTACGTTATTTTTATAATTCTTTTTCTTGTTTTTGGTTTTTGGCAATTGGAAGTAAGCTCAAGCAAAGGGCTAGATGAAGCCACACAAATACTTATGGTAATCACAATTTTTGTTGAACTCTTTTTAATAAAAGATTTGTTTTCAGAAAAATTAATTCCATTGTTTATAACAAAACGTTTTATTCTAACAACATTTTATTTATCCAGTGCATTTGTATTTTTAATTCTAATTGCCAATTTTCATAAATCTTACAATCCTGATATTTTACTAGGATCATTTATATTAATTTGGGTTAATGATTCGTTTGCATATTTAGTTGGTAAAAATTTTGGTAAACAAAAACTATTTGAAAAAATTTCACCTAAAAAAACCGTTGAAGGGTTTTTAGGAGGATTGTTTTTTTCATGTATTGCAAGTTATTTTATTGCTACCTTTACCCAAACTTTAACTTTTAATAATTGGCTAATTTTAAGTATTATTATTAGTGTTTTTGGGACTATTGGAGATTTAATAGAATCAAAATTTAAACGACAAGCTAAGGTTAAGGACAGTGGAATAATAATGCCAGGTCATGGTGGTTTATTAGACAGGTTAGATAGTATTATTTTTGCTGCACCTTTTATTTATTTATTCTTAAGAATTATACAATATGTTTCATAAAGAAGGACATAAAATTATATTTACAACATTCATAATTATAGTTGCCAGTTTTCTACTAATAGATAATTTCATTGAAACTATATGGATTCAAAATACATTATGGTTTATATTACTGGGGGTTTTTATACTAATTCTGCAGTTTTTTAGAAACCCGAAAAGAAAAACTGTTCTTAATGATTCTCAAGTTGTCTCTCCAGTAGATGGAAAGGTTGTAGTTATTGAAGAGGTTTTTGAAAAAGAATATTTTAAAGATAAACGATTACAGGTTAGTGTCTTTATGTCGCCCATAAATGTACATGTTACGCGACACCCAATTAGTGGTAATGTTCTATTTAGTAAATATCACCCGGGTAAATACCTGGTGGCATGGCACCCAAAAGCAAGTGAAGAAAATGAACGAACTACTGTAGTTGTTGAAAACGATACTTTTGGAAAAGTTTTATATCGCCAAATTGCCGGAGCACTCGCAAAGAGAATTGTTAATTACGCCAAAACAAATGACCAAGTAATACAAGGAAATGATTCCGGATTTATTAAATTTGGTTCAAGAGTAGATTTATTTTTACCTTTAAACACTAAAATTAAAGTAAAACTCAACCAAAAAGTTCGTGGTGGAGAAAGCATTATAGCTGAAATTAATGACTAATAAAGAATTAGATAACGAGTTTCAAGAGGCTGTTAATCGTGTAAATGCACATACTGATCCTTTTCCTGCTGATTTTTTACTTCGACTGTATGCTTATTATAAAAAAGCTACTAATAATTATGAGCAACCAAGTAGCAAAAAGCCCATAATAAACGCTTTTAAAGCCAATGCTTTGTTCCAAATTAAAGACATTACTGAAGATGAGGCAAAAAGCACTTATATTGAGCTTGTAAACAATTATTTTTTATATAAAAAATAAGGTTTATTAAATATCCCGATTATACTTGATTAATTTTTAATTAAACTCAAAAGTATGATACATCCAAAAACTGAACTTAAATTTATAAACGATAACATAGGTCATGGTGTGGTGGCTACAGAATTTATTCCTGCAGGAACTATTACTTGGGCTTTAGATAAATTGGACAGAGAATTTAGTCCAGAGGCCTTTAAAAAAATGGAACCCCTTTATCAAGATATTTTGGAGACTTATACATTTAGAAACAGTCATGGAAATTTAGTCCTCTGCTGGGATTTAGGTCGTTATGTTAATCACAGCTTTAATTCCAATTGTTTAAGTACGGCTTATGATTTTGAAATTGCTATTAGAGACATCCTTCCAGGTGAACAAATAACTGATGATTATGGATACCTTAACATTTCTAAGCCTTTTAGGGGATTTGATGAAGGCACCAAAAGAAAAGTAGTTTATCCCGATGATTTACTGAAATATTCAAAAATGTGGGATAACAAATTACTTAAAGTTTTTAATAAGATTCCTATACTAGAACAACCCCTTAAATCATTAATTTCAGGTGACATCTGGAAAGAAATTATTGAGGTTTCTGAAAATAAAAAACCCATGGAATCCATAATAAAAAACTTCTATTCTGCTAAATAGAAACCCTCTTTAAAAACTTTTACCTTCTATAACAATTAAAAAATATAAAGAATTTAGAATTGAAAAAAATTAGTTTAAACTTTTTAAACTCGCTTTAATAGTTTCAATTTTCGCCAAGGCATCCGCTTCCTTATTCCGTTCATTTGTAATGACTTGTTCTGGTGCTCCAGCAACAAAACGCTCATTAGAAAGTTTCTTTTGAACAGATTTTAAAAATCCTTCTGTATAATTTAACTCCTCGGTAAGCTTCTTAATTTCTGCTTCAACATCAATAGCTCCAACCATAGGAATAAAATATTCATTCGATTTTACTCTGAAAGTTAAAGCACCATCAACAGCTTCTGAAACAGAATGGATACCCTCTAAATTTCCTAATTTTCTAATAACCTCATCAAAACTTTTGGTAGCGTTTTCATTATTAATTACAGAAAACTGAATTACATCTTTAAATGGGATATTCTTTTCCTTTCTTATTGTTCTTATTCCTGAAATTACTTCTGAAGCGAAATCAAACTCTAAAATTAAGTCTTTATCAAAACTTTTTTGTTCAGGCCATTTTGAAACTATCAACGCCTCGTCAGAAGTTCTTTTAGCAATATACTGCCAGATATCCTCGGTTAAAAACGGCATAAAAGGATGCAATAATTTTAGGTTATTTTCCAAAATTGAAATAACTCCTAGAAAGGTTACTTTATCAATTGGTTTTTGATATTCGGGTTTTACCATTTCCAAAAACCATGAGCAGAAATCATTCCAAATAAGCTTATAGGTTTCCATTAAGGCATCACTAATACGATATTTACCATAATGATCTTCAATAGTTAATAACGTTTCCTGAAACTTGGCTTCAAACCAATTAATAGCAATTTTTGATGACTCTGGTTGCTCAATTCCTGCAACTTCCCAACCTTCAATTAACCGGAATGCATTCCAAATTTTATTTGCAAACCCCTTACCTTGCTGGCATAAAGCCTCATCAAATAATAAATCATTTCCAGCTGCTGAACTTAGTAATAACCCAACCCGAACACCATCTGCTCCAAATTCTTCAATAAGTTTTAATGCATCAGGCGAATTCCCTAAAGATTTACTCATTTTTCGACGTTGCTTATCACGTACTAACCCCGTTAGATATACATTTTGAAACGGTTTCTCCCCTTTATATTCATATCCAGCAATAATCATTCGAGCAACCCAGAAAAACAAAATATCTGGACCAGTAACTAAATCATTAGTGGGGTAGTAATATTTAATATCCTTATTATCAGGATTTCTAATGCCATCAAATACACTCATTGGCCATAACCAAGAAGAAAACCAGGTATCTAAAGCATCTGTATCCTGTTTTAAATCGGAAGTAGATAATTGAGATTTATTAGATTTTTGCTTGGCTAACTCTAAAGCCTCTTCAATATTTTCTGCGACAACAAAGTCATCCTTTCCATTTCCATAAAAATATGCTGGAATTTGCTGACCCCATAATAACTGACGAGAAATATTCCAATCACGAATATTTTCCATCCAGTGACGATATGTGTTTTCAAACTTTTTAGGAAACAATTTAACCTCTCCATCTTCCAAAACTGCTTTAATTGCAGGTTTTACCAAATCTTCCATTTTTAAAAACCACTGATCTGATAATCTTGGTTCAATAACAGCTTTGGTACGTTCACTAGTTCCTACTTTATTTAAATAATTTTCTGTTTTAACTAAATGACCAATTTCTTCTAATTCCTTTTGAATTTCTTTTCTCGCAACAAATCGATCTTTACCTTCATAATGTAATCCATAGCTATTTAAAGAGGCATCTGCATTAAAAATATCAATAACTTCTAGCTGGAATTTATCCCCTAAAACTTTATCATTTTCATCATGGGCAGGTGTCACTTTTAAACAACCTGTTCCAAATTCAACATCCACATACTCATCTTCAATAATAGGAATTACTCGGTTACAAATTGGCACAATAGCCTTTTTGCCTCTAAGATGTTTAAAACGTGCATCATTAGGGTTTATACAAATAGCCGTATCACCAAAAATAGTTTCGGGACGCGTGGTTGCAATAGTTAAATAATCTTTGGTGCCTTCTACCTGATATTTTATATAATATAACAATCCTTGGCGTTCTTCATAAATCACTTCCTCATCAGATAAGGTTGTTTTTGCTTCCGGATCCCAATTAACCATGCGATAGCCGCGATAAATTAAACCCTTGTTATATAAATCAACAAATACTTTAATAACAGATTCACTCATATCGTCATCCATAGTGAATTTAGTTCTTTGCCAATCACATGAACAACCCAATTTTTTCAATTGCTCTAGAATCACACCTCCATACTCATGAGTCCATTCCCATGCATGTTTTAAAAACTCATCACGCGATAAATCATTTTTATCTATACCTTGTTCTTTTAATTTAGCCACAACTTTTGCCTCGGTAGCAATTGATGCATGGTCTGTACCAGGCACCCAACAAGCATTTTTGCCTTGTAATCTAGCTCTGCGGATAAGTACATCCTGTATCGTATTATTTAGCATATGCCCCATATGTAAAACCCCTGTGACGTTAGGTGGTGGAATTACAATAGTATAAGGTTCTCTTTCATCAGGCTCTGAATGAAAAAAATTATGCTTCATCCAGTAATCATACCATTTACTTTCTACTTGACTAGCATCATATTTTGATGGAATTTGCATACTTTGGAATAGTTTTTGAATATTGATTTGCAAAAGTACTTATATTTCTTTTTCTGTGAAAGCCAATATTTTAGTATTGACAAAAAATTGATATGTATTAAAAATGTTAACAATTATGTATTTTATCGATTTTTTTTGCGGATGATAGAAAAAGTGAGTAAGTTTACGAACAATTAAAAATTTTAATGATGAAACAATTATTTACTATTTTATTTATCGGATTAATCAGTTTTTCAATAAATGCCCAAGACAAAGTGGCTAAAATTGAGTTTAAAACGGATACAGTAGATTATGGAACAATAGAAAAAGGGGCTGACGGATTAAGAACCTTCGTTTTTACGAATACAGGAGACGCTCCCTTAATTGTATCAAAAGTAACCTCTAGCTGTGGATGTACCGTACCAAAATGGTCTAAAGATCCAATATTACCTGGAAAAACTGGTGAAATTCAAGTAAAATATGACACTAATAGAGTAAATCCAATTAGAAAAACAATTACAGTTATTTCAAATGCTGACACTCCTACAGTAGCTTTAAAAATAAAAGGCGAAGTTGTAGATTCAAGTAAAGAAAGTGTTCTTGAAAAGAAAGATAAAAGTGTTGTAGAACAATAAAAATCTATTAATTTAAACAATTAAAGACCTATGCATGAAGTTTGTTTAGGTCTTTTTTATTGAAATAATGCTTCCAATTTAAAAGTAACAGAAAAGGTTGTCCCTTGTCTTTCAATGGTTAATTTTATTTTTGTTCCTTCTCTTTCATAAAATTTTTGCATTAAATCTTGTAGAGCATAATCATATGTAGGCTTACCATTGATACTCAAAACAATATCTCCTGTTTTCAATCCAGCTTTATAAGCAGGAGAATTTTCTCTTAGCTCGACAATTGCATATGCAGGTTTTAAAGCAAATTTATAGTCAGAATCAAATACAATTTGATATGTCTTGTTGCTGCCATCACTTATCAAATTATCCGGTTTGTTCATTTTTTGATCAAGTTCTTTAACAAACCTAACACCATTATGAGCCAATTCAATTCCACTTTTATTGTAACTAAACTCATGCTTAAAAAATCCATTCTTTTTGAACGTCATGATAGCCTTTTGATAATCAACAATTAAATTGAACCTCTTCAAAATATTACCCGCTAAACTTCCATTTCTATCCTTGAATTGTTTAGCGAAAGCAATAGATGTAGAATCTGGGAACGCTACATTCGCATTTTTTAAAACAAAGCTTTTTAATGCAAATTCGTCAATTTTAGATCGTTTTCCGTATACACTTCCGCTTAGCCCATGCCCCAGAAAGTCTTCAAAATACTTGTCATTATGTTTAATACCAATAGCATTATCTTCAAATAACCATAAGGCATCACTACCTCCTGAATCAATAAGTAATTTTACAGTTATATATTTATTATCAATTTTAACATTCGCATCCAAATAAGGCTTATTATTATAAAATTCTAAATTTAACGTTTCACATTTTTTACATTTTTTATACTTAAAGCTTTTATGTTCTGTTAACCTTATGTAATTACTCGAATAATTAATTTCTACAACTAAATCTTTAAACAAATCAAAACCAACAATTCCATGAACTGGTATCCCAAGTCGGGGAGCAAAGTTTATTTCTTCGTTGAAAATTGCATATAAATCCTGATTTAATTTAATTGCATCACCAATTTTAAAAACATTATTTCGAGATTTTAATGCTTCAACAGATTCTCCTTCACCCAAGCCTCTTATATATATAGGCTCAATATTCTTCATTTTTAAAGAATCTGTAATATTTGTATAATTAAAAATAATTGTTTTACTAACTCCAGTATCTAATATAAAAGACAATTCTACGTCATTAACTTTAACAGGAATAATGATTAAATTATTAATTAATTTGAAATTAATTTTATCCGTTTTTTTATTATTGTCTATAGTAAATTTTCCTTGAGAGACTCCAAGGCTACTGAAACATAAAAACAAGATTAATACTCTAATTAATTTCATCATAAAAAAGGGATTAAACCTTTACTTCTATCAATTTACAAATCCTTTTGTCAATTGGTTTAAAAATGCCTGTTTTTTAAATAAACTTTAAGATAATTTTCTCAACTTTGTAGTTGCAAAATCTAAATTAAAATGCCGAAAATTTCTATAAAAGGGCAATCAATGCCGCAATCGCCAATTCGTAAATTAGTGCCTTTTGCAGAGCAAGCTGTAAAAGCAGGAAAAAAAATATTTTATTTAAATATTGGACAGCCTGATATTAAAACTCCAGAAATTGCTCTTAAAGCTGTAAGGGAGAATAACATTGAAGTATTAGCTTATTCTAGATCTGAAGGCTCCGAAGAATACAGGAAAAAAATTGCTCATTATTATTCAAAAAAAGACATTCATGTTAATCATGAACAGATTATTGTAACAACTGGTGGCAGTGAAGCATTATTATTTGCTTTTGGAAGCATTATGGATACCGATGATGAAATTATAATCCCAGAGCCTTTTTATGCTAATTATAATGGTTTTTCTACTGCTTCAAATGTAAATATTGTTCCTGTAATATCTAAAATAGAAGATAATTTTGCCTTACCCCCTGTTGAAGAGTTTGAAAAACTTATTACACCAAGAACAAAAGCCATATTAATTTGTAACCCAGGAAATCCAACAGGATACTTATATTCAAAAGAAGAAATAAAACAATTGGCTTCACTTGTTAAAAAGCACGATTTATTCTTAATAGCGGATGAAGTGTATCGAGAATTTGCATATGACGGGCATACACATTACTCAATTATGCAGGAAGCTGGAATTGAAGAAAATGCTATAATGATCGATTCTGTTTCAAAACGTTACAGTATGTGCGGAGCAAGAATTGGTTGTATTGTTTCGAAAAATAAGGCAGTCATTCAAACAGCTTTAAAATTTGCTCAAGCAAGACTTAGCCCACCAACTTTTGCACAAATTGCCAGTGAAGCTGCTTTAGAAACACCACAAAGCTATTTTGATGATGTTATCCATGAATATGTAGACAGAAGAAATACTTTAATGGCTGAATTGCAAAAAATTGACGGAGTTAAGGTCGCTAAACCCAAAGGTGCTTTTTATTGTGTAGTAGAATTGCCGATAAAAAACGCTGATAATTTTGCACAATGGCTATTAGAGCATTTTGATTTTAACGGTGAAACGGTTATGGTTGCTCCAGCTGCAGGGTTTTATTCTACCCCAGGTGTAGGTTTAAACCAAATTAGAATTGCTTATGTACTTAATAAAGATAGCTTAATAAAGGCCGTGAATATAATTAAGGAAGCATTAAAAGTATATAAAGATTAATGCATATTCAGCATGACATATCTTTAAAACCTTACAATACATTTGGTATTGAAGCAATTGCAAAGCATTTTGTTTCGGTATCCAATATTTCAGAATTAAAAGAAGTTTTAGCTTTTAATGAATATCCAGATAAGCTTATCTTGGGTGGAGGGAGTAATATGCTTCTGACTAAAAACCAGAATAAACTGGTAATTCATGTAAATTTAAAAGGCATTGAAATTTTATCAGAAAATGATGATTTTGTTCATGTGAAAGCAAATGCGGGTGAAAACTGGCATGAATTCGTTCTTTGGTGCATGAAAAACAATTTTGGAGGTATTGAAAACTTGTCATTAATTCCAGGAAATGTCGGAACCTCTCCAATACAAAATATTGGAGCATATGGAGTTGAACTAAAAGATACCTTTATTTCTTGTTCTGCTATTTCATTAGAAAATTTGAGTATTTATAATTTTGATAAATCTGCCTGCAATTTTGGGTATAGAGATTCCATATTCAAAAAGCAAGAGAAGGATAAGTTTATCATTACAAGTGTTACTTTTAAATTTTCAAAACGCAACCATAAATTACATGTTAATTATGGGACGATTGCTTCGGAATTAGAAATCATGAACATCTCGAACCCAACGATTCAAGATATTTCAAAAGCAGTTATTTCCATAAGAGAAAGTAAGCTACCAAATCCCAAAATCATTGGTAATAGTGGCAGTTTCTTTAAAAATCCTGTGATATCAATACATGAATTTGAAAATTTATTACAAAATTTTCCAGAAGCCCCAAGTTATTCTGTTTCAGATAAGGAAGTTAAAATTCCTGCTGGTTGGCTTATCGAAAAAGCAGGTTTTAAAGGAAAACGATTTGGCGATTATGGGGTTCATAAAAATCAAGCGTTAGTATTAGTGAATTATGGAGAAGCAAAAGGTTCAGATATTTTAAAACTTTCAAAATTAATTCAGAAAACTGTATTCCGCTTATTCAACATTTCAATTGAGGCCGAAGTAAATATCTTATAATTTAAAAGAAATATCTAACTTTGGTTTTCTAAGTTAATTTCTATAGTTGTCATTTAAAACAAATAATCTTGATTTCACCAATTGAAAATGAAATAGTAGGCTTACTACAAAGCGGCGATAAAAAAGCCATAAACTTATTGTATGAATACTATGCCGACGCTATTTACGGAGTAATTTTAAAGGTTATAAAAGACGAAGAGACAGCTCAAGATGTACTTCAGGAAAGTTTCGTTAAAATATGGAAAAACTCAAAAAAATATGATCCAGGGAAAGCGAAATTATTCACTTGGTTATATCGTATTGCTTATAATTCTGCTATTGATAAAGTTCGATCACTCAAAAACAAAACCACTAGTGAAGTCCAAATTGAATCCTCATCCGTATATAGAATAACATCAAACGAACTAAACCAAGACGTTCTAGACATACAAAAACACCTCGGTAAGTTAGATGAAAAATATCAAATTGTTATTAATGCCTTGTTTTTTGAAGGCATGACACAACAAGAAGCAAGCGAAGAATTAGATATTCCGCTTGGAACTATAAAATCAAGATTAAAAATTGGATTGCGTGAATTAAAAAAAATTTACAATCCTTAATAAATAAAGTCATGAATGAAAAAATAAATACTTTTTTAAGTTCTGGCCTATTAGAAAAATATCTATTAGGAGAAACTTCTTCTGAAGAAAATAAATATATTGAGTCTTATATTGCAAGACATCCAGAAGTAGAAAATGCATATAATACTTTGCAGTTTAATTTAGAAGTTGTAGCAAAAAGCAATGCTGTTGAAGCACCTAAAGCTATTCTAAATAATATTTTAGAAGAGCTTGATGATAAACCTGTTGTTAAATTGAATCCTATTAAAAAATATAAAAAATGGCATCAATTAACTATTGCTGCTAGTATTGCGGCTTTAATTTTTGCAGGTCAATCTTTTTATTTGCACATAAAAAATCAAAAACTATCTGAAGAAAACCAAGTAGTTGTTGATGAAATTTTCGATTTACGTAGCGATATTGAGATGAACAACAAAAAACTTGATGATATTATGCATCAATTCAAGCAACTTAATAACCCTGAAACATATAAATATATTATGCAGGGTAATAATAGAGCTAAAAATTTAAAAACCGTTGCTTATATCAATACTAAAGATAAAACATCGATGATTGATGTAGTTTCTTTACCTCAATTACCTGAAGAAAAATGTTACCAAATTTGGGCTGAATTACAGGGTAAAATGGTAAGCTTAGGTATTTTAAGTGAAACGGATAGACAACTAAGAGCGATTCCATATACCGAAGATGCTCTTGGATTAAATATTACTATAGAACCTAAAGGGGGAAATACTGTAGCCTCTTTAGAAAACTCAGTAGCAGAAATTCAATTAAAATAAATTAATAGTATTTATTTTATTCAATAAAGCCTCATTTTCCCTTATAAAATGAGGCTTTTTAATATTAGAATGTCTTCTTTATTCTTTTTCAAAAAGGGCTTTATGTATCAATCCTGCAGCTATTGCTCCAGCAATTGGAGCTAGCCAAAATAACCATAACTGGTTAGTAAAATCGGCACCTGCAAATAATGCCTGACTCGTTGATCTAGCCGGATTAACAGACGTATTTGTTATAGGAATACTTATTAAATGTATTAAAGTTAAAGCTAAACCAATTGCCAGAGGCGCAAAACCCTTTGGTGCTCTTTTATTAGTGACTCCTAATATTATTAATAAGAAAAATGCCGTTAACAAAAATTCTGCAATTAATGCAGATGTCATAGAATACCCACCAGGTGATAAATCGCCATAACCATTTGCTGCAAACCCACCAACATCAACAAAATCTGATTTACCAGAAACTATAATATACAAAGCACCTGCAGCAACGATTGCTCCGACCACTTGAGCAACAATATAGCCTATTAAATCTTTGGCCTCAAATTTCCCGCCAGCCCATAAGCCAATTGAGACAGCAGGATTAAAATGCCCTCCAGAAATGTGTCCGACGGCATAAGCCATAGTTAACACTGTTAATCCAAAAGCTAAGGCAACACCTGCAAAGCCAATTCCTAAATCAGGATACCCAGCAGCAAAAATAGCACTTCCACAACCCCCAAAGACAAGCCAGAAGGTCCCAAAAAATTCTGCAAATAATTTTTTCATAAATAAAGGTTTTATAGTTAGTTAATTAAATATATGAATTTTTAAAATTTATTTAAAAAAAAGATTCCATTGATAATATCTGAAATCTAATTTTTATATGTTTTTTATCCAAAAGCATTATCTTTGCGTCAAATTTTTAATCAAATGAAACTTCTTTTAATTACAATCGGGTTACTTGGGCTTGGAATCGCTGGATTAGCTATAAAACTATGGGCTAAAAAAGATGGGAAATTTGCAGGAACTTGTGCAAGCCAAAACCCTATGTTAAATAAAAATGGTGAATCTTGTGGTTTTTGTGGGAAAACCCCCGATCAGTTTAGTGATTGTAATGAACCTCAACATTCTAATTAATTTATGACAATTCTTGACGTCGTATTCTACATTTTTATTTTTGTAGTTTGTATTCAAGTGTTATTTTATATATTATTCTTTGGAAGACTTGCCCTTTCAAAACCTAAAAAAGGAACTTCAGGAAATATTCCTGTTTCCGTTATCATTTGCGCCAAAAACGAATCAGACAATTTAAAGAAATTTTTACCTTCAATAATATCACAAGAGTATCCAATTTTTGAAATCATTTTAATTAATGATGCTTCAAGAGATAAAACACTAAAGGTCATGGAATCTTTTGCGAAAATTAATGAGAACATTAGAGTTGTTGATGTAAAAAATATTGAAGCGTTTTGGGGTAATAAAAAATATGCACTCACTTTAGGTATTAAAGTCGCAAAATACGAACACTTATTGTTTACAGATGCTGATTGTAAGCCGGTTTCAAAATTTTGGATAGCAGAAATGTGTTCTCATCTTAATGAAGCAAAAACCATTGTTTTAGGTTACGGTGCTTACAAAAAGATCAGAAAATCATTTTTAAATAAACTTATTAGATTTGAGACTCTTTTAACTGCCATTCATTATTTATCCTTTGCAAAAGTTGGATTACCTTATATGGGAGTTGGTAGAAATTTAGCCTATAAAAAAAGTGAATTCTTCAATGCAAATGGTTTTATGAGTCATATGACTATTCGGTCTGGAGATGACGATTTATTTATTAATCAAATAGCTACGTCAAAAAACACAAGTATATGTATATCAAAAGAAAGTTTCACAAAGTCCATTCCCGAAACTAAATTTAAAAACTGGTACAAACAGAAGAGAAGACACGTATCAACAGCAAACTACTATAAATTAAAACATAAAATTTTATTAGCTAGTTTATATATTTCTCAATTCTTTTTTTGGATGATAGGTGCCATACTATTAATTACATTGTTTAAATGGCAAATTGTACTTTCCTTAATACTATTTAGGGTTTTAATTCAATATATAGTTATCGCATTTTCTGCAAAAAAATTGGGCGAAAAAGACATTCTCATATTACTCCCTGCTTTAGAGTTATTTTTAATTATAACACAATTAACTATCTTTATAAATAATCTCATTTCAAAAACAAATCATTGGAAATAAAGGATGCTATTAAACGCGCAAAATTAAACGATCAAAAAGCTTTTAATTTCTTATTAGATACGTTTTGGGATGATGTTTATGGTTTTCAATTAAAACGTATTGAAAATGAAAGTGATGCAGAAGATATTACGATACAAACATTTTCAAAAGCTTTTGATAAAATAGAAACATTTGATGATAATTTTAAGTTTAAAACTTGGTTAATTACCATTTCAAAAAATATTCATATTGATTTATTAAGAAAAGAAAAAAGAGAATTTTCGCCACATAATTTGAGTGGAGATGAAAAAATATTTCAAATTTTAGATGAATCGCCCTCTGTTGAAGATACTTTAATAACCGAACAAAATTTAGCTAAATTACTTCGCGATATTAAAAAGCTGAATCCACATTATCAAGAAGTTATTAATTTACGATACTTTCAGGAATTAAGTTACAAAGACATTTCTAAACAACTTAATGAGCCCATGAGCAATGTGAAAGTTAAATTATTACGTGCAAAAAAATTATTGGCAGAAATTATTCAAAAACCAGAATGATTCATAAAATTAAAAATTTAGGTCCGGGACTATTATTTGCTGGAGCAGCTATTGGTGTTTCTCATTTAGTACAATCTACTCGAGCTGGAGCAGATTTTGGATTAGGGCTTCTTTGGGCATTATTATTGGTTAATATATTTAAATATCCGTTTTTTCAATTTGGCCCGAGGTATGCAACCGCCACAGGAGAAAGCTTACTTGATGGCTATAAAAAATTAAGCAAAGGCATTTTACTTACTTACTTTATTCTTAACATAGCTACGATGTTTACTATTCAAACAGCAGTTACTATAGTTACTGCCGGATTGGCATCAACACTATTTGGAGATTTTATAAGTATAGAAATCTGGACTGTAATAATACTTTTTGTATGTCTTTCTCTTTTAATTATTGGCAGATATAAATTATTGGATAAGCTTATGAAAATTATTGTACTAACGCTTACAGTAAGTACAATAATAGCAGTTTATATGGCTTTTTCAAATCTTTCTAGTCCCCTATATTTTAAACAGCTCTTTCCAAATAATAGTTTAGAAATTGCTTTTTTAATTGCTTTTATGGGATGGATGCCGGCACCATTAGATGTTGCTGTCTGGCAGTCGCTTTGGGCTATCGAAAAAAATAATGACAACAAAGAATATACGCCAAAATCTGCTTTGTTTGATTTTAATATTGGTTATTTAAGCACTATAATTATTGGGATTGGATTCCTGCTATTAGGTGCTTTGGTAATGTTTAACAGTGGTGAAAGTTTTAGTAATTCTGCTGGTGTCTTTTCTGGTCAGTTAATTAATATGTATACCCATAGTATGGGTAATTGGGCCCATTATATTATCGCAATTGCGGCTTTTACAACCATGTTTAGTACTACCATTACTACTTTAGATGCTTCGCCAAGAGCCATGAATAAAACTACTGAATTACTTTTTAAAAAATCTTCTAAACATGGTTATTTAATTTGGATAGGATTACTCACTTGTGGTACCATTGGCATCTTTTTCTTTTTAGCTTCAGAGATGGGGTTACTTATTAAAATAGCAACCATTTTATCTTTTATTACAGCTCCGTTTTATGCAATAATTAATTACAAATTAATATCTAGTAGGCATACTCCAAAAGAATGGCGTCCATCCGTCCAACTTCATATATTAAGTTGGCTTGGAATTATTTTTTTAATTGGATTTAGTGTTTGGTATCTATTAACTTTATAAAGCCAGCTTAATAGAATACTTTGTATCTTTGCCACTTTCTTTTTAAGCTATGGAAACAGAAAATATTTCAAACATATTACCGGAGCGTCAGTCAAAACCAAAATGGCTGCGTGTAAAACTCCCAACAGGAAAAAAATATACGGAGTTAAGAGGATTAGTTGATAAATATAAACTAAACACTATTTGTACTTCAGGAAGTTGCCCTAATATGGGTGAATGTTGGGGTGAAGGCACAGCCACCTTTATGATTTTAGGAAATATTTGCACACGTTCTTGCGGTTTTTGTGGTGTTAAGACTGGCAGACCAGAAACCATTGATTGGGACGAACCGGAAAAAGTAGCCCGCTCTATTAAACTTATGAATATTAAACATGCTGTTCTAACGAGTGTTGACAGGGATGATTTAAAAGATATGGGAAGCATTATGTGGGCTGAAACAGTGAAAGCTGTAAGACGAATGAACCCCGAAACAACACTTGAAACACTTATTCCCGATTTTCAAGGAATAGAACAACATATTGACAGAATTATTGATGTAGCTCCAGAAGTAGTTTCTCATAACATTGAAACGGTAAGACGGTTAACACGTGAGGTTAGAATTCAGGCAAAATATGACAGAAGTCTAGAAGTTTTGAATTATTTAAAACAACAAGGACAACGCAGAACAAAATCTGGAATTATGCTGGGACTTGGTGAAACACGAGAAGAAGTTATTGAAACACTTCATGACTTAAAAGCTAACAATGTTGATATTGTAACTATCGGGCAGTATTTACAACCAAGTAAAAAACATTTACCCGTACAACATTTTGTTAATCCAGACCAATTTAAGGAATATGAAGAAATTGGATTAAATCTAGGTTTTCGTCATGTTGAGAGTAGTGCTTTAGTCCGTTCTTCTTATAGAGCACAGAAACATATTCATTAGTTATGATTAAAGTAGCTATCAATGGATTTGGTAGAATAGGCAGACGTGTTTTTAGGTTACTTCAAGATTGTGAAAATTTTAAAGTGGTAGCCATTAACGATTTAGCGGACGCAAAAACATTAGGTCATCTTCTTAAATACGACAGTATTCATGGTGTTTTTCAAGGCACGGTAACTTCTGATGAAAACAATATAATAGTTAATAATCAATCAATACCATTATTAAACAAAAGACATCCTAAAGAGATAAACTGGGCACCTTATAACATAGACTTTGTTATAGAATCTTCTGGAAAATTTAAAACATATTCTGATTTAAAATACCACCTTCAAAATGGTGCAGCAAAAGTTATATTAAGCGTCCCTCCACAGGACGACAACATTAAAACTATAGTATGCGGTGTTAATGATTACTCTTTGGACGGTTCAGAAGAAATTGTATCAAATGCTTCATGTACTACTAATAATGCGGCACCAATGATTAACATAATCAATAAACTTTGTGGTATTAATCAAGCATATATAACAACTATTCATTCCTATACCACAGATCAAAGTCTTCATGACCAGCCACATCAAGATTTACGTAGGGCAAGAGCAGCCGGACAATCCATTGTTCCAACAACAACTGGAGCGGCTAAAGCATTAACTAAAATTTTCCCTAACTTGTCTAATGTTATAGGAGGTTGTGGCATAAGAGTTCCTGTAGCAAACGGATCGCTTACAGATATCACGTTTAATGTAAAACAAACAGTTAGCATCAATCAAATTAACGCTGCTTTTAAAAATGCCTCTAAAAATGAGTTAAAAGGTATTTTAGAATATACTGAAGACCCTATTGTTTCTATAGACATTATTGGAAATTCTCATTCCTGCGTATTCGACTCTCAAATGACTTCAGTGATTGGAAATATGATAAAAATTATAGGCTGGTACGATAATGAAACTGGATATTCTAAAAGAATTATTGATTTAATGTGTAATTTATCGGAAAAAAAGCGCTTTTTATCGGAAAAATAATTATATTTGTCGATAATAGTTAAGAAAAATGACCCCAATCTATAAATATTTTTTAGCCATACTTATGTTGTTGACCCTCAGTGTGTCATCTCAAAATCCCATTGATAAAGATCCTGAACTTATTCAAAACAACATAAATTACCTTGTAAATCAAGCTAATAACGAAATTGATCGCTTCAATTATTATGAAGCACAAAAAAAATTGGATGATGCTTTAGAATCGGCTAAAAGTATTGACGATAAAAAAAATATTGGTATCATTTATTCAAATAAAGCTCGATTACAACTTATTATTGAAGAGTCAAATGAAGCCATTGTTTCAATTAATAAAGCTATAGAGGTTCAGCGTTTTACGAAAGACAATGTAAATCTTGCAAATTCATATAAAACCTTCGGAGATATTTATAAAAGCAAAAAAAATTATAAACAAGCTTTAGATTATTACATTTCAGCTCAATCTCTTTTTGAACAGGAAGGACTAAACAATAATTTAGCTGATGTCTTATCAAGCGAAGCCGAAACCTATATTGAATTAAAAAATTACAATAAGGCCAGAACAACTATTGAACAAACAATGGCTTTAGCAAAACGCTTAGAATTGCCCCGAATTGAGAGCAACTCCCTAATAAACCATGGAAAAGTTTATAATATTTTGGGTGATAATGAGAAAGCAATTGTTTATGCTTCAGAAGGTGTTTCAATTGCCAAGAAGAACAATTATGAAGAGATCATAAATAAAGGTTACTTAGTTTTAAGCGATATTTATCAAAGCAAAGGAGATTATAAGCTTTCAAATGAATATTTAAAAGATTATTTAAACCTATCAGAATCATTAAGATTAAAAAAGCGAGAAAATTTATCGCCTGAAAAGAAAATTCAGTTTTTAATTAATGAAACAACTGAACGAAATAAAAAACAGGAGCAACAATTAAAAGAAGCAAATAGTAAAAACGATTTAAGCACTTTAATCTCTATTTTAAGTGTTGCTTTAATTACTATTTTATCTTTACTTACATTATCTCTTTATAAAAACAATAATATTAGATTAAAAACAAATAATATGCTCCATAAAAAGAATGGAGAGCTTATTATTGCTAAAGAGAAAGCAGAATTAGCTTCAAAAACAAAAGCTAATTTCCTGTCGACTGTTACTCATGAATTACGCACACCCCTTTATGCCGTGACAGGATTAAGTAATATGCTTTTGGAAGAAAATCCAAAACCTGAACAAATTCAGCACTTAAAATCTCTTAAGTTTTCTGGCGATTATCTTCTAACATTTATTAACGATATCCTACAAATAAATAAAATCGAAGCCAATAAAGTTGAAATCGATCCTGAAGCTTTTAATTTAAAAAAGAAAATTAATAATATCATTCTTGCATTAAATAACTCAGCAACAGATAACAATACCAAACTACATTTAGAGTATGAAAAATCGTTACCAGAGAACTTTTTTGCAGATCAATTAAAAATTTCACAAATCTTAATTAATCTTATTGGTAACTCCATCAAGTTTACAAAGGATGGTGATATTTGGATAAGAGTAAGTCAAATAAGCCAAGAAAATGACATTTTCAATCTGCGCTTTGAAGTTGAAGATAATGGTATTGGAATAAGCCAAGAAAAACAGGATAATATGTTTGAGAGTTTCTCTCAAGGTTCTATACAAATTAACCGTAAATATGGTGGTACTGGGTTAGGTCTTTCAATTGTTAAAGGTTTAATTGAAATTTTAAAGGGTAAAATTTATTTAAAAAGTGAATTAGATAAAGGAACAACCTTCTATTTTGAAATTCCTTTAAAATATTCTGAAAAGGAAGCCCAAGAAACTAAAACCACTAAGTTCAACCAAAGTAAGGAAATAGATTTAACAAAAGTTAAGGTTCTTGTGGTTGAAGACAATAAAATTAACCAAATGATCACCAAGAAAATATTAACAAAAATGCAACTTAGTTGCGATGTTGTTGATAATGGTGAATCGGCAGTAGATATGGTTAAAACAAATAATTACGACCTTGTTTTAATGGATATTCATATGCCTGGAATTAGTGGTATAGAAGCTACTAAAATAATAAGAACTTTCGATAAGGAACTCACCATTTTTGCATTAACAGCTGTTACAATTGAAGACAAAATGCACGAGTTTGATGAAGCTGGATTTACAGACATCATCCCAAAACCATTTAAACAGGAAGAGTTTGAGAAAAAACTTTTTAACGCACTTACAGGTTCTCCTAAATCAGCTACAACTTAGACGAAACAAAATCATTTATTAAAAAATTAAATGCATTAGCATTGTTAATATTTACTTGAATTGGTAAATAGTAAAGTTTTTCTTTTAAAGAATCAAACTTTTGCAACCTCATAAAGTCTTTTTCAGTAGTTATAATAACCTGTTTTTTACTTAATTCATCAACGTCTTTCTGAGTGAAATTATAATGATCCTGATAATTTATATGTTCAAACGTTAATCCCTTGTTTTGTAAATAATCGACCAAATTATGAGCATTTGCTATACCTGTAACTAATGCAAACTCCCTAAAATCCTCTAATTTTCTTGTATCTGTGGCCGACTTTATAAAATCGTTATAATGGATGCTGCTAAAAAACACGTGTTGATGCTCAAGAGGATTAATTTTATTTCTAATAGTATTTCGTTCGATATCAGTTAAAGAGTCTGAACACTTTGTAACAATTATAATATCTGCACGTTTAGCTCCATTTTTCGATTCTCTTAAATTTCCTGCTGGCAATAATAGGTCGTTAAAATATATATTATCAAATGTTGTAAGCAAAATATTTAACCCTGCAGTTACTTTTCTATGCTGAAAAGCATCATCGAGTAAAATAACTTGAGGTGCATTTTTATTTGAAATTAGTGTATTAATACCATGAACTCTGTCTGTATCTACCGCAACTTGAATCTCATTATTATATTTTGAATAAAACTGATAGGGCTCATCGCCTATTGTTTCAGCAGAAGCATCAAGGTTTGCTAATTGAAACCCTTTTGTTTTACGCTTATATCCCCTACTTAAAGTTGCTATTTTATAATCCTTTTTAAGTAATTCAATCAAATATTCAATCATAGGAGTCTTTCCCGTTCCTCCAACACTTAAATTACCAACACAGATTACAGGAAAATTATAAGATACAGATTTCTTAATTCCTAAATCATAGCATTTATTTCGCACCCACGTGACAGCATAATATACAGGTACAAAAGGAAAAAGCATCTTTCTAAAAAATTTCACAGAAATTAAATGGGTTTTAATTCAACATCACTATAACAAAGTAAAGATTATTTTTTCAAACCATTTCATGAGACTAAATGAAAAATTATAAATTAGGTATAAGCTAATTATTTTATCTTTGGTATAAAACACCATTATCATGATTATTGAAGACGTTATTAATCTTTTAGAAGAGTTTGCACCATTGGCTTATGCTGAAGATTTTGACAACGTAGGATTATTAGTTGGAAACAAAAAAACACAATTAACAGGAGTACTAGTCACTTTAGATACCCTTGAAAGTGTAGTTGATGAAGCTATAGAAAACAACTGCAACCTTATTGTAAGTTTTCATCCTATTATTTTTAAAGGATTAAAAAAAATAACCGGCAAGACCTATGTTGAGCGTGTTGTTTTAAAAGCTATAAAACATGACATCGCAATATATGCAATTCATACTGCTTTAGATAATGCCGTTCAAGGGGTTAACGACGCCATTTGCAATAAACTAGGATTAATCAACAAGGAAATCCTAATTCCCCAAGCACAGACTATTAAAAAATTAGTCACTTTTGTTCCAAAAGAGGAAGCAGAAATATTGAGAACGGCCCTTTTTAAAGCAGGGGCCGGAACTATTGGGAATTATTCAAACTGTAGTTTTAACACCGAGGGCGTAGGCACTTATATGGGTAATGAATTGTCTTCGCCAACAAAAGGCATAAAAGGAAAAACACATCGAGAAGAGGAAACACAAATAGGTGTTACATATCCTAAGCATTTGGAACAATCCATTTTAAAGACTCTATTTAAAACACATTCTTACGAAGAAGTAGCATTTGAAATAACCACCTTAGAAAATAGAAACCAACATATTGGAATAGGAATGGTTGGTGAACTAAAAGAGCCAATGGAAGAATATGAATTTTTGAATTATTTAAAAACAAAAATGAATGTTACCCATATCCGACATACGACCTTATTAGGAAAACCAATTAAAAAAATTGCCGTATTAGGTGGCTCTGGTAGTTTTGCTATAGAAGCGGCAAAGGCGTCTGATGCTCAAATATTTATAACTGCAGACTTAAAGTATCACGACTTTTTTACTGCTGAAAACAATATCATTTTAGCTGATATTGGGCATTTTGAAAGCGAACAATTCACAAAAAATATTTTAGTAGCATTTCTTATAAAAAAAATCACTAATTTTGCAGTCGTTTTATCAAAGACACAGACAAATCCTGTTAAGTATTTTTAAAGTATGACAAAAAAGAAAGAAGTAACTGTTGAAGAGCGTTTAAGAGCTTTATATGATTTACAACTTATAGATTCTAGAATAGATGAAATAAGAAATGTACGAGGAGAACTTCCATTAGAAGTTCGTGATTTGGAAGATGAAGTTGCTGGACTAAACACTAGATTAGAAAAACTAGAATCTAGTTTAGACGTAATTGACAACGAAATTGTTGCTAAGAAAAATTTAATGGAAGAAGCGAAATCTTTGATTAAAAAGTATAGCGAGCAACAAAAAAATGTTAGAAACAACAGAGAATTTAATTCCTTAACTAAAGAAGTTGAGTTTCAAGAATTAGAAATTGAATTAGCTGAAAAACATATTAAAGAATTCAAAGTTCAAATTGAGCAAAAGAAAGAAATCATTGCTGAAACAAAAGAGCGTTTAAAAGCTCGTGAAACTCACTTAAAACATAAAAAAGGTGAGCTTGATGCTATTTTAGCGGAAACAGCAAAAGAAGAAGAAGCTTTAATTGCCAAATCTGAAGATTATAAAGTACAAATTGAAGACCGTTTGGTGTCTGCATATACTAGAATTCGTCAAAACGTTAAAAACGGATTAGCTGTAGTAGCTATTGAAAGAGGAGCATCTGGAGGATCTTTCTTCACGATACCACCTCAGGTTCAAGTAGAAATTGCTTCAAGAAAAAAAATAATTACAGATGAGCATAGTGGTAGAATCTTAGTAGATGAATTACTTGCTACGGAACAAAAAGAAAAAATGGAAAAGTTTTTTTCAAAGCTTTAATTCATTAAAACGTATAATTAAAAAGCCTTCAAAATTGAAGGCTTTTTTTATTTAATAAAACTTTTACAACTAATAATTTTAGGTTTTATAATTTTATAGATCTTTAAAAAAAAGAAACTATGAAAAAATTAATACCTTTTTTTATTACAACATTATTTTTTAGCTGTCAAAATTCAGCCCAGGTAAGTAAAGAACAAAATGCCGTTATTAATGCAAAACCTATTGAAGTACCTATAATTAATGGTAAAGCAAAAGCTTATTTTGCCAGCGGATGTTTTTGGTGTGTTGAAGCTATTTATGAGAGTGTAAAAGGTGTAGACGAAGTAATCAACGGATATTCTGGTGGTCATACCAGTAACCCAACTTATGAAGCAAGTAATACTGGACGAACTGGGCATGCTGAATCGGTTGAAGTTATTTACGACCCTAAAATTATTAGCTTTTCAACCTTAGTTGATGTTTATTTTGCATCCCAAAATCCAATTCAAATAAATGGCCAAGGTCCTGATAATGGTTCACAATACCGTTCTATTATTTTTTACCAAAATGATGAACAAAAACAAATCATAATAAATAAAAAAGCAGCTTTAGCAAAAATTTTAAACAAAGACGTGGCAGCAGAAGTTTATCCTTTTCAAAAATTCTGGAAAGCAGAAGATTATCATCAAAATTACGAGAAAATACATCCAGAAAATAGATATGTTCAAGGTGTATCAATACCAAGACTAAATCGTTTTAAAGAAAAAATGCCTGAAGTTTTAAAAGCAAATCACTAAAGCTTCGTCGCTTTAATTTCAAAAATTAAAGGATATAATTTATGCTTGGTAACGTAATTACCAGATGCTGTTTTCTCCAACTCTGGTAATACATTATATGGACTTTCATCATATTCATTCAAACATTCTATGGTTAAACCTGCTTCAATTAAGGCATTTACAACTTCGCTTAAACCATGATTCCATCCATATTCTTTACTTATCATTTTAGATTCTGAATTAGCATAAGTCCCTACATATTCTTCATAAATCACCTCATTTTGCATATATCCATATTTCATTAAGGGTGTTTTAGTTTGATAATCAAACATCCAAACCAAAGGATGAAATTCGACCATATAAAAAACACCGCCTTTCTTTAATCGTTCAGATATCATTTTGCCCCATGGTTTTAAATCTGGCAACCAGCCTATTACGCCATAGCTCGTATAGACAATATCAAATGTATCTTTAACATATACAGAAGTATCTAAAACATTACAGCAAATAAAATCGGCATTAAGATGTAATTCATTATTTAATTGCTTTGCCAATTTTATTCCTTCATCACTTAAATCTACCCCAACACACTTTGCTCCCAACCTACTCCAGCTTAAAGTATCTTGCCCAAAATGGCATTGCAAATGCAATAAAGATTTGCCTTTAACATCCCCCAACGCGTTCCTTTCGTAATTCATTAATGACGATTGGCCCTCTTTAAATATTTCCAATTTATACATATCCCCTTTTGCATGCGCTTTTACTTTTTGGTTCCATGTATTTTTATTGGTTTCAAAATAATGATCTAATTTTTCCATTATCCAACATTTTATTTAACTTATTTTCTTTTTAAACCTAGCCCCATAATAAATGACATTACCACAAACAATAATAATGTAAAAAAACTCAATTTTAAACTGGATACTTCAGCCATAAAACCCAATAAAACAGGGCCAACCAAAAAACCAAAAAATCCAACACCCGAAATAAAAGAAATACTAACAGATGAATCTATATGCAGTGTTTTACTTCCTAATCTAAAAAGCTCTGGGATAATAACTGAAAGCCCGAAGCCCACCAACCCAAAACCAATTATAGCTATTATTGGCTGAACTAATAAAACAAAAACAAACCCGATTATAGATAAAGTTAGTCCAGTTAAAATTAATAATTTTGAACCAAACCGATGACTTATACCATCGCCGAGAAACCTTCCAAGAGCCATTGCTGCCGAAAAAACTGTAAATCCTAACCCTATCCATGAAATCTTAGCTCCAGAAATATTTTTTAAATATAAGGCACTCCAATCTACAATAGCACCTTCACTTGCCATTATAAAAAATGCAATGATAGCTAGTAATAATAAAGGTTTAAAATTCTCTAATTTAAAAGCTATATTATTGTCTTTAATAAAAACAATTTGATGATAATTTTTAACAAACAGTAAATTCAAAATAAAAAGAACTAATATAACCACCATTAAATGATGAATCGGCACTAATTCTGAAGGCAAAAACATCCCTCCTATCCCTGCACCAAAAACACCGCCCATGCTAAAAAATCCGTGATTGGCAGACATAATATGAACTGAATCCTTTTTCTCAATTTCACTTACTAAAGCATTCATTGCCACATCTGTTAACCCTGAGAAAGCGCCGGCAACATATAACCCAACACATAACCAAAAATAGCTTGATGCACTAAACGGAATTAAAAATGAAAATAGAAACAAAAAAACACCATAAGCCGTGGTCTTACCAACCCCAAAACGGCCAATTATTTTAGGCGCAAATAATATCATGGACAAAGTACCACAAGCCATAAAAAATATTGCCCATCCCAATTGTCCGTCATCAACACCCAAACTTGTTTTAATCCTTGGAATATAAATAGCCCATGTTCCATAAATAACATTTATGGTTGCAAAAACTAAGGCTGGAGCAAAATACCTCCCATTTGAAAAAATCAATCTGAGTGAATTCATTATTGTATTTTAAATTTATCCCCTTTTGAATTTACTAAAATAAAATAAGTTCTTGAATAAACTCTTGTTTAGTATCTTTGAAAGAAAACATGAAAAACATTATAACACTCCTTTTTATTGGGATTCTGTTTGTTTCATGCAAATCAGATAAAAATAAAAAAAATCAACAAAATCTTGATTCAAAACTTTTAAGTATTCCAGAAAAGATAGCCAATGCTTATGGTTTTAATAATTGGGATCAAGTATTGCAAATAGAATTTACTTTTAATGTCGATCGCGATAGCAGTCATTTTGAGCGTTCTTGGAAATGGAATCCTAAAACCAATGATGTTATAATGACATTGGGAAATGATTCAATCTTTTATAACCGAAATCATCTGGATAGTTTATCTATTAAAACTGACAAAGGATTTATTAACGATAAATACTGGTTGTTGGCTCCGTTCCAATTACTCTGGGATCGTGGGACATCAATTTCGGAAGTTACAAAAGCTGAAGCACCAATTGGTGCAGGTATTTTAAATAAAATTACACTAACCTATCCTGAAATCGGCGGATATTCACCTGGTGATGCCTACGATTTTTATTTTGACGATGATTATATAATAAAAGAATGGGTTTACAGAAAAGCAAATAGCCAAACACCTACCTTAATTACAACCTGGGAAAATAATCAAAATTTTAACGGGATAAAATTAGCTTTAGAGCATAAAAAATTAGAAGGTGGTTTTAAATTATATTTTAGTAAGGTTAAGATTTCAATGAACTAAATTTTTATAGCTTCGTTTCTAAATTTATATTCTTATTTTTGTTAGAAACGATAAAACAACTCACTTTGTCAAACTATCAATTGGGTCTTGAATTTGCTAAAAAACAAGACCATAATGACCCATTAGCCAATTATAGAAATAAGTTTCATATTCCAAAGGATACTCAAGGAAATGAATTAATATATATGACTGGAAACTCATTAGGGCTGCAACCAAAAGCCACAAAAAACTATATAAATCAGGAATTAGAGGATTGGGCGAATTTAGGCGTGGAAGGACATACAGAAGCGATGAACCCTTGGTTAAAATACAATGAATATTTAACTGAAAGTATGGCAAAAATAGTTGGTGCCAAGCCAATTGAAGTCGTTATAATGAATACGCTTACGGCCAATTTACATTTTATGATGGTGTCGTTTTACAAACCAACTAAAAAACGCTTTAAGGTTTTAATTGAAGCCGATGCCTTTCCTTCAGATAAATATGCAGTGGAGTCACAACTGCGTCACCACGGTTATGACGATAAAGACGGAGTTATTCTTTGGAAAGCCAGAAAAGGAGAAGAATTAACGAATTATGAAGATTTACAGGCAATTTTTGACACACACGGTCATGAAATTGCTTTAGTTATGATTGGTGGCTTAAATTACTATACAGGACAATATTTTGATTTAAAACGAATTACTGGAATGGGTCATAAATATGGTTGCATGGTTGGTTTCGATTGTGCCCACGGCGCAGGTAATGTTGAACTAAATTTACACGATTCAGGTGCAGATTTCGCTGTTTGGTGTACCTATAAATATTTAAATTCTGGGCCAGGCAGTTTGGCAGGTTGTTTTGTACATGAACGTCATGCAAATAATAAAAACCTCAATAGATTTACGGGATGGTGGAGTCATAATAAAGAAACGCGTTTTAGAATGCGTGATGAATTTGACCAACTCCCCGGAGCCGAAGGATGGCAATTAAGTAACCCACCCATTTTATCTATGGCAGCCATAAAAGCTTCTTTAGATTTATTTGAAGAAGTGGGGTTCAAAAGTTTAATTCAAAAATCTAAAAAACTAACAGGCTATTTTGAGTTTTTAATTAAAGAACTTAAAAATAAACATATCAAAATTATCACACCTAGCAATCCTGAAGAACGTGGATGCCAATTGTCTATTCAAGTAAAAAATGCAGACAAATCATTACATCATAAATTAACTAACGCAGGTGTGATTAGTGATTGGAGAGAGCCAGATGTGATAAGATGTGCTCCCGTACCGTTATATAATTCGTTTCAAGATGTATATCAATTAGTTAATAAATTGAAATTGATTTTAAATGAGTAAACAGCAAAACATACTCATCATCGGGGCTGGACTTTGCGGGTCTCTCCTAGCCTTACGTCTAGGCCAACGAGGCTACAATGTCAACGTTATGGAAAAACGCCCAGATTTACGCAAAGTAAATATTAGTGCTGGGCGTTCCATTAATCTTGCATTTTCAGATCGGGGTAATAAAGCAATGAAACTAGTTGGTTTAGAAGAAAAGGTAGAAGCGCTTTGTATTCCCATGAATGGTCGTATGATTCATGATATTCAAGGCAATACTTTTCTTTCTAATTACAGTGGGCGCGACTATGAATATATTAACTCCATATCGCGTGGTGACCTTAATGCCCTGCTTTTAGATGAAGCTGAAAAACATGAGCAAGTCACAATACATTTTAATAGAAAATGTAAATCGGTTGATTTTGAAAAAACAACTGCCCTATTTTACGATTATGAATCAAAAAAGGAATTTGTTGAGGACGCCGATATCATTTTTGCTACAGATGGTGCCGGTTCCATTTTGAGAAAGAGCTATTATTTAGGTAAAAAATTCTTGTTTAGTTTTTCACAAGATTATTTAACCCATGGCTATAAAGAATTATCAATATTACCTTCAGAAAACGGCGATTATAAAACCTATAAAAATGCCCTTCACATATGGCCTCGTGGCTCATTTATGTTAATTGCATTGCCAAATTTAGATGGAAGTTTTACAGTTACCCTATTTTTAAGTTTTGATGAAGGCAACTATAATTTTAATAATTTAACAACAGCAGAAAAAGTAACTACATTCTTCAAAACACAATTTCCCGATGCTCTTGATTTAATGCCCAATTTAGGCGACGAATTTTTCAAAAATCCAACTTCACCTTTAGGTACAGTAAAATGTTCTCCTTGGCATTTTAAAGGAAATACTTTGCTTATGGGTGATGCTGCACATGCTATTGTGCCTTTTTATGGTCAAGGCATGAATGCCTCTTTTGAAGATGTTGTAGTATTTGATTCTATCTTAGAAGCCCATAAAAACCCAACCTCAACGAGTGAATGGGAAGACATTTTTAAAGTTTTTGAAAGTACGCGTAAAAAAGACACCGATGCTATTGCAGATTTAGCAATTGATAATTTCCATGAAATGAAAGACCATGTAAATAATGACCTTTTCAGAGAAAAGCGCAATTTAGAAATGGCTTTAGAAAAAAATTTCCCAGATCAATATGCTTCTAAATATTCTTTAGTCACTTTCAATGAGAATATTGGTTATCGAGAGGCGATGTTAAAAGGACGAGCCCAAGATAAAGCCATCTTAAATATGTTAACTGAAGGAGCTATCGATTTGAATGGTGATTTACAACAAATTTTAAAAAAAATAAATTCAGAAACTCAGGATATTCTTGAAGAAGATAACATTGCAGGATTAAAATAAACTTATTATGAGCAAAGAAAAAACAGTAACACCAAGAGGTGCTTATCCTCATACTAAACGTGTGGGAGATTTTATATTTGTCTCTGGTACTAGTTCACGTCGTGCCGATAATACGATTGCTGGTGTAGATATTATTGATGAAATGGGTACAAAATATTTAAATATTGAAGTACAAACTCGCGAAGTCTTATTGAATATTGAAAAGAATTTAGCTAAAGAAGGAGCATCACTAAAAGATGTGGTTGATGTAACATCATTTTTAGTCAATATGAATGATTTTGCTGGTTATAATAAAGCTTATGCCGAATTTTTTAATAAAGAAACGGGGCCAGCACGAACAACTGTTGCTGTTCACCAACTACCTCATCCAGATTTAGTAGTAGAGATTAAAGTTATGGCATTTAAAAAATTATAATGCAAAAAATTCAAAACTATATCAACGGTCAATTTGAAAACCCCATTAATAATGAATGGTTAGATAACTTTTGCCCTGCCGATGGTGAAGTTTATGGGCAACTACCAAACTCGTCAAAAGTCGATATAGAAAACGCATATATTGCTGCTAGATCGGCCTTCCCAATTTGGTCACAAACCACCATTGAAGAGCGCAGCAGAATTCTTATAAAAATCTCGGAATTATTGGAAGCCAATTTACAGCGTTTTGCAGAAGCCGAAAGCAAAGACAATGGCAAACCAATTACTCTAGCAATGACTGTAGATATACCTCGAGCAGCCAGTAATTTTCGTTTTTTTGGAAATGCTATTACGCAATTTTCTAGTGAAAGTCATGAAAGTATTGGTAAACATGCTATAAATTACACATTACGACAACCCATTGGTGTTGTTGGTTGTATTTCACCATGGAATCTTCCACTCTACTTATTTACATGGAAAATTGCTCCAGCACTGGCAGCAGGCAATTGTGTAGTTGCCAAACCCAGTGAAATCACACCAATGACGGCCTATTTATTAGGTGATATTTGCAATGAAGCTGGTTTACCAAAAGGCGTGTTAAATATTGTGCATGGGTTGGGTACAACGACGGGACAAGCAATTATTGAACATCCAGACATCAAAGCCATTTCCTTTACTGGAGGTACAACCACTGGAGCACATATTGCTAAAGTTGCAGCACCAATGTTTAAAAAATTATCATTAGAATTGGGTGGTAAAAACCCGAATATAATTTTTTCTGACTGCGATTATGAGGATATGTTAGAAACAACAGTAAGATCTTCATTTTCCAATCAAGGACAGATTTGCTTATGTGGAAGTCGTATTTTTGTTGAAGCGACAATTTTTGAAAAATTTAAGACAGATTTTGTTAAAAAAGTAAAAGCATTAAAAGTTGGACATCCATCAGAATCTTCAACTAATATTGGGGCATTAGTATCTAAACAACATCTAAGCAAAGTAATAGATTATTTAGATATAGCAATAAAAGAAGGTGCTAATTTGTTGTTTGGTGGTAAAAAAGTAAGTGTTAAAGGCTTTGAAAACGGATATTATTTAGAACCCACTGTTTTCGAAATTTCAACCGATGAATGCCGTATAAACCAGGAGGAAGTTTTTGGTCCTGTTGTTACTATTATGTCATTTAATACTGAAGATGAAGTTTTACAAATGGCAAACAAAGTAAAATATGGTTTATCAGCTACAATTTGGACTAATGATTTAAAACGCACAATGCGTTTAAGTACTCAAATCCAAGCTGGTATCGTTTGGGTAAATACGTGGATGTTACGTGATTTACGCACACCATTTGGAGGTATTAAAGATTCTGGAGTAGGTCGTGAAGGTGGTTTTGAAGCGTTGCGCTTTTTTACCGAGGCAAAAAATGTTTGTATTAAATATTAATTATATATGGAATTAAATTTGAAAAATAAAAATGCCTTAGTTTGCGGAAGCACACAAGGTATTGGAAAAGCAACAGCTATAGCCTTAGCTAATGAAGGGGCTAAAGTTACCTTAGTGGCAAGAAATGTCGAAAAACTCAAAATGGTTTTAGCTGAAATGCCGAATAGTATAAATCATAGTTTTATAGTAGCCGATTTTTCAAATCCCAGAGATTTACAAGAAAAAATTCTTCAATTTATTGATAAAAATCACGGATTCCATATCTTAATAAACAATACCGGCGGACCAAGAAGTGGTGACATTTTAAATGCCAGTTTGGATGAATTTGAAAATGCTTTTACACAACACTTAAAATGTAATCATTTACTTGCTCAAGCGGTTGTTCCTTTTATGAAAGAATCAGGTTTTGGTAGAATCATAAATGTTATATCTACTTCCGTAAAAGAGCCAATTCCTGGTCTTGGAGTTAGTAATACCATTAGAGGGGCTGTAGGCAACTGGAGTAAAACATTATCTATTGAATTAGGTGCTTTTGGCATTACAGTTAACAATGTTCTTCCTGGTTTTACAGAAACTGAACGCCTAAATGAAATTATAAAAATTAAAGCAACGGGAGCTGGCACAACAGTTGAAGAAATGGCTCAGATTATGAAAAATTATTCTCCTGCGAAACGATTTGCAAAACCAGAAGAAACGGCTAATGTCATTACTTTTTTAGCAAGTGATGCTGCTAGTTACGTAAATGGTATTAATCTACCAGTTGATGGTGGAAGAACTAAATCTCTATAACAATTAAAGAAAATATATAAACTTATGAAGAAAATAATTTTTGTTCTTATTATAACATTTAATTTTTTCCTACAAGCTCAGGAAGATGGCTGGGTAATCACAACTGGAAAAGTTGATAATTACACTGGAATTGTTGCCGCTAATGGTCGCATTGGAATACTTCCTGAAGACAAACCCTTTCAAACTAAAAGTATTATACTTAATAATGTTTATGAAAAAGAATCCGAGCTAGGAGTAAGCAGAATTATATCTGGAATGAACTTTGCCAATTTAGATTTGATTATCGATGGCGAAAAAATTACAGAGCAAAATATTAGTGATTGGAAACAGTCATTAAACATGAAAACTGCTGCCTTTGAAACTTCTTTTACTTTTAAGGACAAAGCAAAAATAGCCTATACTATTTATGCTTTAAGAAATGTACAATATACCGGTTATATAGACATTAGCATTCAACCTTTAAAAAACATTAAAATAAAAGCTACAGGTAAAATTACAACTCCAGAGGAGTTTTTACATCCGTTAAGTACATTTAGAATACTGAAAGACAATGAAACTACCATGCCAATTTTACAAACGGTAGCAAAAACAAAATTTGGGAAGCAAACGATCGGCACATCGGCAACATTTGTATGGCACGCAATAAATTCTGGTCGAGAAGACCAGCGTCCACATTTATCCCATGAAAAAATGTCGGATTATGAAAACCATTTGTCTTTTGAAAAGGAATTAAAAAGAAACGAATCGTTTGAATTTGCCTGGACCGGTGCTGAATGTTCTACTCAAGATTTTGCAGACCCACAAACAGAATCTGAAAGATTTGTTATTTTCAATTTACTAACACCAAAAAATGACTTATTAAATCAACATAAACAATTATGGGAAAATCTATGGGAAGGAGATATCGTAATTGAAGGCGACAAACAATCTCAATTAGATATCCGTTTGGCATTATATCATTTATATGCGTTTTCAAGGGGTGATTCAGACTTAAGTATTTCTCCAATGGGATTATCATCACAAAATTACAACGGTCATATTTTCTGGGATACTGAACTATGGATGTTCCCGCCAATGCTAATGCTAAATCAAGATATTGCACGCTCCTATGTAAACTACCGATCAGATCGGATTAATAAAGCCAAAGAAAAGGCTATCAACTTTGGGTATAAAGGCGCTATGTTTCCATGGGAAAGCGATGATACAGGAGAAGAAGCTACCCCTGCATGGGCTCTTACAGGAACTTTTGAACACCATATTACAGCTGATGTAGCTATTGCATTCTGGAATTACTACCGTGTTACAAAAAATATGGAGTGGCTGAAAATGCGCGGGTACCCCATGCTAAAAGAAATTGCCGATTATTGGGTAAGTCGTTCGGTTTTAAACTCTGATGGCACATATAGCATAAAAAATGTAGTGGGAGCCAATGAATTTGCTCCAAATGTAGATGATAATGCTTTTACAAATGGCTCAGCTATTACGGCCCTAAATTTTGCAATTAAAGCTGCTGAAAAGGTTGGTGAAACTCCAAATTCAGAATGGGGTAAAGTAGCTTCAAAAATTAAAATCTATAAGTTTTCTGATGGAACAACAATGGAACATAGCAAATATGATGGTGTCGTCATTAAACAAGCTGACGTGAACTTGTTATCATATCCATTAAATATAGTAGCAGATGAAGAAACAATTAAAAAAGATTTAAAATATTACGAGCCAAGATTATCACCAGAAGGACCAGCAATGGGACAATCTGTTTTTGCTGTATTATACGCCAGATTAGGTAATGCTGATGAAGCGTATCGACTTTTTAAAAGAAGCTACGAACCAAATAAAAGACCTCCTTTTGGTGCATTAGCAGAATCTGCCACAAGCAACAACCCTTATTTTGCGACCGGAGCAGGCGGTATGCTACAAGTTATATTATTTGGATTTGGTGGTTTAGATATTACAGATGATGGTATTGTTCAAAAAAACGCAATATTACCAAAGGAATGGAAGTCTTTAACCATAAAAGGTATTGGTAAAGAGCGAAAAACTTTTGTTATTACCGAATAATATCTTGGTTAATAATAATGGCATAAAAGTTTGTAACTTTAGATTTTAAAATTTGCGTGAGGGATTAAAGCAAGCTACCATGTAGCGCGAAAAAGCCCGACGTTTTGGAGCTCGGTAGCGAAAAAACGACACGCCCAAAATAATAAACTATGAGCAAATTAGTTTCTCCTTTAAATTTTAAAGCCTGGATTGAGGAAAACAGGCATTTATTAAAGCCACCGGTTGGAAATAAAGTCGTTTGGAAAGAGGGTGACTTTATAGTTATGGTTGTTGGCGGGCCCAATAACAGAAAAGATTACCATTACAATGAAACGCCAGAATTTTTCTATCAGGTTGAAGGCGATATTATTTTAAAAATTATTGATAATGGTACGCCAAAAGACGTGCATATTAAGGAAGGTGATATTTATTTGTTACCTCCAAAAGTTCCACATTCTCCTCAGCGAGGTGCGAATACGGTTGGGCTAGTTATTGAATATAAACGACCGGAAGGTATGCGTGATGCACTTCTTTGGTTTTGCGAAAATTGTGTTACCAAATTATATGAAGAAGATTTTACGGTAAAAAATATTGAAACAGATATGCCTAAAATTTTTGACAAATATTATGGAGATATGCATAAAAGAACCTGTCCGAATTGCGGAAAAACAATGGAACCACCTAAAAAAGTAAAAATTGATTAAATTTTTATGAAACCTAAATTAAGAATTAACGGCCATTCACATTTATTACCTTATCCTGAAGAAATTCCAGATTTTATGAGGGAAAAAGGAATTTTCTGGGTTGATAAAGATCGGAAATTTATGCTTCAAAAAGACTGGAGCCGGCCTGTGACAGATTCCAGTTTCTTTCTGCATGAAAAATTAGAATGGATGGAGCGTTTTAAAATTGATCACGCTGTTGTTCTTAATTTATCTCAGCTTTATGGTAATGGTTTACGTGTTGAAGAAATGAAGCAGGCCCTTCGATTTCAAAATGATTTTAACGCTAAGATTCAGCATGAAAACCCCAGTAAATTTACTTGTGGATTTGTTGTACATCCTGGATTTGTAAGAAGTGCCTGTTGGGAAATAGAGCGTTGTGTTGAATCACATGGTCTGCAGCTATTATGTTTACCAACTCATTATATGGATACCATTGGTACCTGGCGATGCATTTTTGATGAAGAAAACGAACCTATTTTTGAACTGGCGAACAAATACAACCTGGCGGTTGAAATACATCCATATGATGGTGAAAAATTCATAAAACTTGAAAATACCTCGTGGCGTTTTCATCTTATCTGGATGCTAGCTCAATGCGCTGATGCTTATCATTTTTTAACACTTAATGGCTATCAAGAAAAATACCCTAATATGCGTACTTGCTTTGCGCATGGTGGACAATTAGCACAAATTAATTTAGGAAGACGCATTCAAGGTTTTGATGGCCGGCCCGATTTATTTGAGGGGAAACATCACCCAAGAAAGGCCGTTGGCCATAAAAACATTTTCTTTGACACCTTAGTTCACGACACTGGTTCTTTGCAATTATTAATTAAAAATCAAGGTTCTAAACAAGTTCTAATGGGATTGGACGACCCTTATCCATTAGGAGAAATGGAAAGTTTAAAACAATCTTCTTATCCAGGAAAAATATTAGATCTTGCAATGGAACAAAAAATCATTACTGAAAATGAGCGTAATGCTATTTGGGAAGATAATGTGATACAATGGTTATGTGGTGATGATGAAAATGCCAAACAAAATTTAATTAAAAGAATACTATCCTAATGCATTTTATACCTGAAGCGCTTGATGATTATGTGGTGAGTCACTCTGAAAACGAACCAGAATTATTGCAGGAATTAACCAGAGAAACCTATCAAAAAATTCTGCAACCTCGCATGTTAAGCGGCCATTACCAAGGTAGAATCTTGAGTATGATTTCAAAAATAGCACACCCAAAACATATTTTGGAAATTGGAACCTATACTGGTTATTCTGCATTATGTTTGGCTGAAGGTATGCAAAGCGATGGCCAATTACATACTATTGATATTAATGAAGAATTATTCGATTTTCAAAGAAGCTATTTTGATAAATCACCCTATGGCAAGCAAATTATTCAGCACTTAGGAGATGCTTTAGAGATTATTCCTAAAATGAATATAATGTTTGACCTTGTTTTCATTGATGCCGATAAAGACAACTATCCTGCTTATTTTAACATTATAATGGATAAATTAAATACAAAAGGTATTATTTTGTCTGATAATGTACTTTGGAGTGGAAAAGTTATTGAGCCTTTAAACGAAGACGATTATTCAACAAAAGCTTTATTAGAATATAATAAACTTTTAAAACTAGACCAGCGAATAGAAACAATTGTATTACCCATAAGAGATGGTTTAACAATTAGTAGAAAAAAGTAATTACAATTTACGCTTTACAGATCCTGTAAAGTCCTCAATATCATCTTTAACCTTCTTAAGCTCTTCCCCTAATTCTTTGGTTATACCCGTATCAAGGCCATTCTTTTCTGCGCTTTTTGTAATCTCACTTTTTATATCGTTAGTGGCATCCTTAAGAACACGCATACCTTTTCCTAAACCACGTGCTATTTCAGGAATCTTATCTGCGCCAAAAACCATTACTACAATAAAAAGTATGAATGCTATTTCAGCACCACTTATAAACAGAAATGTTGGTTGATGTATCACGGTACAAATATAGTGAGTGTTTCGATATAATAACAAAAAGCCGACTATAAAAAATCGGCTTCATTAGTTAATTTTTAACCTTGTCCTTAAACTTATCAAAGTCACTTTGTTTTATTTCCTTCGGCCAAGAATTATTTGAAGTATCAATATCGGCTGTTTCTAAATCTGGATCAACTATTATGCTGACTATTTCCTTTTCTGACGCTATGGTTTTACTCACTTCATTGTCATTTAATCTCCAAATTTCGGCTGGATACGTTTCTCTTTTTTTCGAGCCATCTGCATAGGTATACTCAACAATAATTGGCATCACTAATCCTCCTGGCTTATCAAAAGTGACACTGTAAAAATATTTTGGATTTTTAATTGCTTGGCGTTGTTCTGGCGTAAAATTATCCATAAGGTATTCTTTTAAACTAGCAGAGGAATCCATTGGTGATGTATCTCTCATACTATCTTCAAAACCTTCACTACCTTCTTCCACCATATAAATCAAATCTTCTGGATTTACATTATACCATCTCGCCACTCTTTTACCATAGTCATTTGGTTTAGAAGATACATAATATTTTTTCACTTCTTTAACACCTATATCAACCCAGTCAGTCGTATAAAACCAACCTCTCCAATACCAATCTAAATCAAATGCTGATGCATCTTCCATAGTTCTAAAAAAATCTTCAGGCGTTGGGTGTTTAAACATCCAGCGATGTGCATATTCTCTAAATGAATAATCAAAAAGATCACGCCCCATCACCGTTTCTCTTAATATATTTAATGCAGTTGCTGGTTTTCCATAGGCATTTTCACCAAATTGATGCACATTAAGACCTTTACTCATAATAGGTGAAATAAAATCTTGATCACCTCCCATATACGAGATAATATTTTTTGCAGGACCTCGTCTAGAAGGAAATGTTTTATCCTCTGGTGAAAGAGCGGTAGGATATTTTTTTGCAAAATCCTGCTCTGCCACATACTGTACAAATGAATTTAAGCCTTCATCCATCCAAGTCCATTGGCGCTCATCACTATTTACAATCATCGGGAAAAAATTATGCCCTACTTCATGAATAATAACACCCATCATACCATATTTTACCCGGTCACTATAAGTACCATCTTTTTCTGGTCTTCCAAAATTGTAGCAAATCATTGGATATTCCATTCCCATGGGAGCATGAACAGATATAGCCTTATGGTAAGGATAATCAAAGGTCATTCTTGAATATGAAATTAAAGTACTCGCAACTGTTTTTGTAGACCAGTCTTCCCAAAGCGGATTGCCTTCTTTTGGATATAATGAGACTGCCATCACATCTTTACCACCAATTTTTACAGCCATCATATCCCAAATGAATTTTCTTGAAGTAGCAAAACCAAAATCACGGACATTTTCAGCCGATAACTTCCATGTTTTTTTCTTGGTGCTTTTTTGTATTTCTGCAGCTTCAGCTTCAGCCTGTGTCACAATTTTTACAGGTTCATCATATGTCTTCTTTGCTTTTTCATAGCGATCCAACATATCCTTTGAAAACACCTCTTTTCTATTAACCAGTCTTCCTGTACCATCTAATATATGATCTGCTGGAACGGTAATATTTACTTCGAAATTCCCAAATGTCAAAGCGAATTCATCTCTTCCCCAAAACTGAGAATTTTGCCAGCCTTCTACATCACTATAAACAGCCATTCTTGGATAAAATTGAGCCATGACATAAATTCTGTTGTCTGTATCAGGAAAGTATTCATAACCAGATCTTCCTCCATCTTTTACATGATCATTTATATTATACCACCATTTTATAAAAAATGAAAATTGCTGTCCCGACTTAAGCGAAGTTGGCAATTCTATTCGCATCATCGTCATATTTATCATATATTCAAGCTTATTCCCATTCGCGTCCTTTACTTCCAGAATATTAAATCCCCCATCAAAAGGCTCTTTCATATAAGAACTCACAAACCTTGAAGCAGATGTTACAGGGCCATAACCACCCCCTTCAATAAGTGGTGATTTTGAATCTTTTGCTCTCATATTCTGATCAAGCTGAACCCATAGGTATTTTAATTCATCTGGTGAATTATTAGTGTAAGTGATGGTTTCACTACCAGATAATTTTGCATTGACATCATCTAATTCTATATCCATTTTATAATCAGCTTGTTGCTGATAATAGGCTGGTCCCGGAGCGCCAGAGGCCGTTCTAAACATATTAGGAGTAGCAAATTCATCATATAACTGCTTGAATTTATTATTGTTTGTATGGCCTGATTTAGCCTTTGTTGGCTCTTCATTTTGAGCCATTAGTCCTCCTGCAATAAGAAGAATCGATAGAAAGCAAAAAATAGGTTTTTTCATCGTAAAACTTTAAATTATGAATATAAATGAGCCTTAATTAAGAATAATTTAAAAAATTAAATAAAAGGCGGTCGAAAATAATCAATTAATGAATGAATTTATGCTTTTTAGTTAAAATTTAACACAGCTTTTTTATTATCTATATTCAGTAAAAAGCTTTTCTCTTTAGAATTGATTTTGGTTTTAATCATATTTTGTTGTTCGTCAAATAAGTCAAACAACACCTCGTTAGTAATTTCAATAGAATTTATTTGCTTTACATTAGGTATTTCTAGGTAACCTAACACTATATCAGTATCATATTCTTTTCCGATAAAATTTAGAGTCATCTCTTGATTATTTATTTTAACCTTAATCTTATCTTCCAAATACTTCTCGATATATTTATTAGCGTCTTTTGTTTCTTCTTTTCCAGCTAAGACAATATCCTGATTATATCGCTCCCGCAGAACTTTTTCAAAATCATCAATAAATATCCGAGTGGTAATTTGAACCGATAGTTGCTTTTGAATATAATCTACTTGAGTAACACTTATATAATATTTATGAAAACTCGTAAACGCCAAAAGCGGGATACAGGCTATTAAAAGAAATATTTTTATTGTTTTCATTTAGAATTGAATCAATTTATAAGTGCTTAAAAGTAACTCTTTTCGATAATTCAATAATCATTCCAAAAAAAATTAATCTTTATTTAACTTTAAATTATCTAAATATTGATTGTACTTCATTTTTAAAAACAAAAGAATCTTGAAATCTGTTTGTTTACTGCAAAAAACCATAAAGTCTTTATCATCAGAACAGAAATAAAAAAAATCCATAATTAAGTCCTTGTCTAGCGGATTTGAAGTAAAAAATTCTTCCGACAACCTCGCTTTAATACTGAATAACAATTCAACTTTAGCCTCTAAAGCTACTTGTTTTTTCAACATTTTAGTTCTCCCAGAAATAGCGTTTAATATAGGGTTAAGTGGAATAAACCCTCCTCCAGTGGTTGCTTCATTTAGTCTTCTTTCACTTTGAGTAGCAATTTTTCCAGTATATCCTGGAATCCCTACATCGTAAAAATTTATTGGTGGATTACCCTCTACTTTGTCAACATCTGAAAATAAATCACCCGTTAATACTTTACCCACAACAACCTCATCTAATTGATTAATATATTCTTCTAATACAACTAAAATTTCTTTATGTAAAAGAATTTCTTCATTTACTACAATAGCTTTAGTTTGGTGTTGAATTGAAGAAAAGACCAAGGTATCTTTAAGTTTAATATTTATTTTAAACTCCCCCAATTTATTTGTAATTGTAAATACTTTTGCAGTTTTGTTAATAACGTGAATATTTTCCACGTCTAATTTACTTTCAATTTTACCGTTTATTTCGACTGTTTGAGAAACAACTGATTGAAATTTAATTACCATTAAAAGAATTAAGAGGTCCTTAATTTTTAATATCATTTTCTTTTAAATACAATTTACTTTGAGTTTCTAAAAAGTCAATAAGTTGCAATTGATTTTCGAGTTTAAACAATTCTTGATTAATTTCTATTGGTTCTAAAAAGGCAAGAAAATCAAGCACTTTTTCCTGTGGGATTTTAAAATTTTGACTTATAGTTTTATGAGAAAAAATATTTGTAATATTTTGTGAATTAGTATTTAAAGAGGTGCTTTTTATTTCAATATTGCTACTTTTTGGTTTTACTAGTAAACTATAAATACCTCCAGTAATAGCCACCAGATCAACTCCATTATAAAATTGCCCTTTATTCATTAAAACATTTAAATTATTGGCGGTTACCCTACTATCAAACGCTTTATCATCATTATATTCATAGGCCATATTCTTATTTCCCATATTTAATTCGATTTCCTTTAGCATTTTGACATTATCTATATCTAAAGCCATATTACCTATTAATCCAGTTGAAAGTAACACTGCATCCAATTGATTAATATGTTCTACTAAATAAATTTTTATTTGTTTTGACTTCATTACCTCTTCATTCACAGTTAATGAAATAGAATTAAACTGTAAGGCAGAAACTTCGATACGATCATTTAAAGCCACTTCCAAAATAAATTCGCCTTCCTTATTGGTAATAGTTCCAGTATTTGAGGATGAATTAAAAACAGTTACTCCTTCAACATCCTGATTTTCTGATAGAATCACTCCATTTATTGAAATGCGCTGACTATCTTGACTATATATAATCGTCAGGTTTAATAAAAAAATAAATAATAATATAAGTCGCTTCATCCACATATCATTAAAGATATAAATAACGGTTATCAAATCTTAAAATAATTGAAAAAAGAATATAAAATTTTGTTAATCCTTTCAATTAATTACTTTTACAAAAATCAAAATAAATGAAAAATATCATTATTGCAAGCACCTCTACTGTCCATGGTAGTAATTATTTAGAATACCTTTTAGAAGAGTTAACAGTGTTTTTCAAAGATGTAAAAACCATACTTTTTATTCCATATGCAAGACCTGGAGGTATATCTCATGATGAGTATACCGAAAAAGTCAAGGAGGCTTTCTCAAAAATAAACAAATCGGTAAATGGTATTCATAATTATGAAAATCCTGTTTCGGCAATTGAAAAGGCCGAAGCTATTTTTGTTGGTGGTGGCAATACATTTGTACTGTTAAATCAGCTATACAAAAACAAACTTATATCAATCTTAAAAGAATCAGTTATTAAAGGAACACCTTATTTAGGAACCAGTGCAGGAAGTAATATTTGCGGTCTAACGATAAATAACACCAATGATATGCCTATTATTTATCCACCAAATTTTAATGCTTTAGGGTTGGTGCCTTTTAATTTAAATCCGCATTATTTAGATCCGGACACTACTTTAAAACATATGGGAGAGACCAGAGAAACTCGTATTAAAGAATTTCATAGTTTCAATTCTCCCCCAGTAATTGGATTAAGAGAAGGAAGTTGGTTATTTGTTAAAGGGAATTCTATAATATTAAAAGGAAGTTTATCAGCCCGCATTTTTGAACAAAACAAAATACCATACGAAGTTTCACCTGAAACAGAACTTAATGGTTTAAAATAAAAAATCTCCATCAAAAGATGAAGATTTTCTTGAGCGGGAGACCGGGTTCGAACCGGCGACATTCAGCTTGGAAGGCTGACGCTCTACCAACTGAGCTACTCCCGCAATTCCAATACAAATATAAACAATCTAATTTTTCATTTGCAAGAAAAATCGTAGGTATTTCTAAATTAAAAAGCTAATATATAATAACAATAACTACCATATTTCTTATGCTCCAGGTTATTAGAAACATATGAACTTTATTTTTAGATTTATTTAATTTAAGCCTTCAAATCTATTAAAATATTAAAAATTACTTTCTTTAATTTTAACTTCTTTAATCCTATCAATAAAACTAACTTACATAAAAAAAGCCTTGATAAACAAGGCTTTTAATTTGAGTGACTAATTCAAATAAATCAAAATATTTTTTCCTAACTCATATAATGATATACAAAGATAGACGATAAAAGAGTATATGTGTTACAAGTAAATATAGATATAA
>JAHEDS010000006.1:0-3800 GCA_024641135.1 Flavobacteriales bacterium | reverse complement strand
CAAGGCTTTTAATTTGAGTGACTAATTCAAATAAATCAAAATATTTTTTCCTAACTCATATAATGATATACAAAGATAGACGATAAAAGAGTATATGTGTTACAAGTAAATATAGATATAACATTTATTTAACCTTTCATTTATATTTATTTAACAACTACTTTGATTTTAAAATATTCAAATATTTGCTACTTAAAATAAAGATTTCGCAAGGTTTTAATACGCATTATCTTACTAAACTTTTTTATCTTTGACCGATATTAAAATCAACAATATAATGAACAAAAAAGTCATTTTAATGATTCTTGACGGATGGGGAAAATCACCAGACCCAAAAGTATCGGCTATAGATAATGCAAACACTCCTTTTATTGATTCTCTTTATTCAAAATACCCTAACGCGTCTTTACGGACCGACGGATTACACGTTGGATTACCTGAAGGTCAGATGGGAAATAGCGAAGTTGGGCATATGAACCTTGGGGCTGGTAGAATTGTTTATCAAGATCTTGTGAAAATAAATTTAGCAGTTGAAAATAAAACCATTAAAGATGAAAAAGTATTAATTGATGCTTTTAAATATGCGAAAGAGCACAACAAAGATGTCCATTTTCTTGGATTATTAAGTGATGGTGGTGTGCATTCGCACATAAATCATTTATTTGGCTTACTAGAATCTGCTAATAATTATGGTTTAACAAAAACTTTTGTTCATGCCTTTACCGATGGACGCGATGTCGATCCAAAATCTGGGTATGGCTTTTTAACTGAGTTGGAAGACAGAATAGAAACCACAAGTACCAAACTGGCTACAGTTACAGGTCGCTATTACGCAATGGATAGAGATAAACGATGGGAACGCGTTAAGTTAGCTTATGATGCCATGGTAAACGGAACTGGGGATTTCTCAACAAATGTGACCGATTCTATGAATTCTAATTACAAAAATGACATTACAGATGAGTTCATTAAACCAATTATAATGGTTGATAAAAACGAGGAGCCTGTTGCCAAAATAAAAGAAGGTGATGTTGTCATATTTTTTAATTTCAGAACAGATCGTGGTAGAGAGTTAACAGAAGCTTTAACTCAAAATGACTTTCATGAGCAAAACATGCATAAATTAGATTTATACTATGTAACACTCACTAATTACGATGATAACTTTAAAAACATTAATGTTGTATTTAATAAAGATAATTTAACAGAGACTTTAGGGGAAGTATTAGAAAAAAATAACAAAAAACAAATTAGAATTGCGGAAACGGAAAAATATCCACACGTTACTTTTTTCTTTTCAGGGGGTAGAGAAACCCCATTTAAAGGAGAAACTCGCATTTTAAGAAACTCTCCAAAAGTGGCGACTTACGATTTAAAACCTGAAATGAGTGCCTTTGAATTAAGAGATGCTTTAATTCCGGAGTTGCAAAATGAAGCCGTTGATTTTGTATGTTTAAATTTTGCCAATGGCGATATGGTGGGCCATACAGGCGTAATGGCTGCTGCAATAAAAGCATGTGAAGCGGTTGATGTTTGTGTAAAGGATGTCGTTACGGCAGCTCTTGAAAATGATTACACTACTATTTTAATTGCTGATCACGGAAATTGCGAAACCATGATAAATCCAGACGGATCACCAAACACAGCACATACTACGAATCCCGTTCCGGTTATACTTATTGATAAAGAATTAAAACATATTAAAGACGGTGTTTTAGGTGATATTGCTCCTACTATACTTAAACTTATGGGAATTGAACAACCTAAAGCAATGACCAGACACGCCTTAATTTAATCACTATCAAAAAAATAATTATCGTACATTTACTTCAACCAAATGTAAATTTTTAATGAATTTAAACAACAGGCTTACCATTGCAGTTGATTTTGACGGGACTATTGTTGAAGATGCTTATCCTAATATTGGAAGACCTATTATTTTCGCCTTTGAAACTTTAAAAAAGTTACAGGAAAAAGGTCATATACTAATTTTATGGACTTACAGATATGGTGAAAGACTAGATGAGGCTGTTACTTTTTGTGAAAATAATGGCATAATTTTTTATGCTGTAAATAAAAGTTTTCCTGAAGAACAAAATGATGGTAAAAGAAGCCCAAAAATTCATGCCGATCTTTTTATAGACGACAGAAATATTGGTGGTTTTATAGGCTGGGGAGAAGTCTATCAGATGATTATTGGTCCAGAAGGAGTTATCCCGCAGGAAAACAAAAAGAAAGGGTTCTTTGGTCTTTTTAGATAAAAATTATTTGTTAAATTAAATCATAGTACCCACGTTCAATACTTTCTCTATGGTCTGGGTGCGCAATATTTACCAATGCTTTTACACGTTGGTTTATATTTTTTCCATATAAATTGGCAATACCATATTCGGTAATCACATAATGTACATGAGCCCGTGTAGTAACCACTCCAGCTCCAGGTTTTAATGAAGGAACAATTCTACTAATTCCATTTTTTGTGATTGATGGTAACGCAATGATAGCCTTTCCTCCTTCACTTAAGGAAGCTCCACGAATATAATCCATTTGACCACCTACTCCAGAATAAATTTTAGAACCAATAGAATCCGCACATACTTGTCCCGTTACATCCACCTCAATGGCGGAATTGATAGCCACCATTCTAGGGTTTTGTTTTATTATTGATACATCATTAACGTAATCTGACGCTCTTAATTCAACAAAAGGGTTGTCATCTACATATTCATATAATCTTTTAGAACCCATTAAAAAAGTAGCCAAAGCACGGCCGGGATTAATTGCTTTATAGTTACCATTAATAACATCTTTTAAAATGAGGTCAATAACGCCATCCGAAAACATTTCAGTATGTAATCCTAGGTTTTTATGATTTGTTAAACGTGATAAAACAGCATTTGGAATAACACCCACTCCCATTTGAAGCGTACTTTTATCTTCAATTAAACTTGCTACAAAATCTCCAATTTTATTTTCAACTTCTGATGATGCGCGCATATCGTGCGTTGGGATTGGTTCATTACATTCTACAAATAAATCAATTTCTGTAATATGAATAATCCCATCACCATGTGTTCTAGGCATTTGTGGGTTTACCTGAGCAATAACTGTTTTAGCATTTTCTATGGCTGCTAAAGTGGCTTCAATAGAAACACCTAGAGAGCAATACCCATGTTTATCTGGAGGAGAAACATGAATTAGGGCGACATCAAGTGGTAAAATATTTCTTTTAAATAATAAAGGCAATTCGCTTAAAAACACCGGCGTATAGGAGCCATTGCCAGCAGCAATAGTATGCCTTACATTGTGCCCTATAAAAAAGGAATTTACATGAAAACTATCTCTCAATTCCGGATTCGCATAAGGCGCTTCTCCTTCAATATGTAAATGACAAACCTCAACATTTCTTAATTCTTCATAACGCTCTGTCATCGCTTTAATTAAAACCTGAGGAGCGGCTGCGGCGGCCTGTAAATATACCCTATCATTAGATTTAATTACTTTAACAGCGTCTTGTGCACTTACTATTTTATACATACTTCTATTATTTAAAACACAAAATTATTGATAAAAGAATTTAAAAAAACTGTCGAATGTCATACTAGCTTAAAAAAAGAATTAAAATTTAATTTTAAGTATCTTTGCCAATATTTTATACTACATGATTATTATTAAAACCAGAGAAGAAATAGAATTAATGCGCGAGAGTGCTTTAATAGTATCAAAGACCTTAGGACTACTTGCAAAAGAAATTAAACCGGGCGTTACGACCTTACAACTGGACAAAATGGCTGAAGAAT
>JAHEDS010000048.1 GCA_024641135.1 Flavobacteriales bacterium | reverse complement strand
TTAAGAAATAAAAAAAGGGATGTGTCATATTCTAAAAGTTGGTCAATCATTATTCTTCGTATAAAGAAATTTCTCTATCGTAAAATTCTGTTGCCAATTTTATCATATTCTCAGTTTCTGCTGTAAGCTCCTTTTCATCTTCTTCATCAAAATCTTCTAGCCATTCTACTTCATCATCTTCAAGATTAATTATAAATCTAGGAAATTCGGTATGAATTACATAAATAGCATTAGGATAATCTGAGTTATCACCTAATATAAATTTAGGAAGTTGCATTTTGGTGTTTTTTTAATTATTAGACAAAATTAACTTTTTGGTTAGATAATTGAATCTAATATACAATAAAATTGCGGCTGTGGTTAATCCTCCTAGCAATCCTAACCAAATCCCAAAACTACCATACACATGTTCCTTGCCTAAAAACCAGCTAATTGGAAATCCAATCACCCAGTAGGAGAAAAAAGTTATAATGGTTGGTATCTTCACATCTTGAAGCCCTCGTAATGCCCCTAAAACAATAACTTGCACGCAATCGCTTATTTGAAATATTGCCGCAGCAATAAGAAGCTTAGAAGCAATTTCAATTACTTCAGTATTATCAATTAAATTATTAGCATCATTAACGTCCACATATATTTTAGGCAGGAAATTATTAAAACTAAAGAAAATAACAGCAAAGCTTACTGCCAAAATAATTCCGAATAAAAAGATTGAATAAGCGATTCGTCGCAAATCAACATAGCTCTGTAATCCTTTTTGATTTCCAACTCTAATCATCGCTGCAACACTTAATCCCATAGCAACCATAAAGGTCATGGAAGATAAATTTAAAGCAATTTGATTGGCAGCCTGAGGATTTTTGCCCAGTGTTCCACTTAACCAGATGGCTGCAGTAAATATTGCAACTTCAAAAAACATTTGCATAGCACTTGGCGCTCCTAAATTTATAATTTTCTTAAGCATTAAAGTATCTAGTACAAATAATTTAATATTCGTTACATAGGCTTTTGATTTTTCTTTTCCTTTTAATAAATACCATAAATGTAACACCATAATAAATCTGGAAGCTAAGGTTCCGTAGGCAGCGCCAACAATACCAAGCTCGGGAAAACCAAATTTGCCAAAAATTAAAAGATAGTTTAAAATGACATTTGCAATATTTCCTAAAATAGTTGCATACATTGGGTATTTTGTCATAGACAACCCATCACTAAATTGTTTAAATCCTTGAAAAATAATTAAAGGAATTAATGAAAATGCCACTAAATCTAAATATGGAATTGCCAACTTAACAACTTCCAATGGTTGATTCATTAAGTACATTACTGGTTTTGCAAAAAAGACCATTAAAAACAAAGATACTCCCAAAATCGAGCATAGAAATAATCCATGCTTAAACGCAGATTTTCCTTTTACAAAGTTTCCCTCAGCATCCGCTTCAGCAGTTAAGGGCGTAATTGCTGTAGAAAAACCAATACCTAAGGACATAGCTATAAACATAAAACTATTTCCCAAAGAGACGGCAGCCAATTCCGCAGTTCCTAATTGACCAACCATAATATTATCCACAAAACTTACAAATGAATGACCAAGCATACCCAACATGACAGGTGCAGCCAATTGCCAGGTATATCTGAATTCTTTTGTATAATTTTTTAAATGCATGCGGCAAAAGTAATCTTTAGTTACTGGTTTTACCAATTTAAAATAAAGAAATGGCTACCACTATTGAATATCACTTTAGTTGTTAATAACTACAAATAACTTATTCATTAACAAGTAGTTATTTTATATAATTTTACAACACTAATTGAAAAACATCATTTTTAAAAAGATATATAGAAACATTTAGCTTTTATTTTAAAGGGATTAAAAATAATTATAACTAATAAGTTTCAATATTCGAAAGGGAGGAAATATAATTTTCTCCTTTTTTATTTCATAAAGGTTGAGCTATTTTTTTTTGATGAAGCTAGAATAACAAAAGATAAACCAAGTTTGGTATAAAATAATTACATGAATGAATCCATACTTTGTTTTACTTTTTCAAACTCGGTTATGATATCGTCAACAATATGTTTTACAGGTTTTATATCATGAATTAATCCAGCAATTTGCCCTATTTCAAGTTCACCTTCAATTAAGTCTCCTTCAAACATCCCCTTTTTAGCGCGTGCCCTACCCAAAAGAGCATTTAACTCTTCTACTGTTGGTGATTTTTTATATAATTCTTGCACATCATTATAAAACTTGTTTTTTATCAATCTTACTGGCGCCAATTCCTTTAAGGTTAATTGAGTGTCACCTTCTTTCGATTCTACCACTAATTTCTTAAATGCTTCATGCGCAGAAGATTCTTCGCTTGCTACAAAACGACTCCCTATTTGAACGCCATCGGCTCCTAAAACCATCGCCGCCAACATCCCTCTTCCTGAAGCAATACCCCCAGCTGCAATTAATGGAATGTGAATTTGTTCTTTTACCATAGGAATTAAAGTGAGCGTTGTTGTTTCATCTCTTCCATTATGCCCTCCTGCTTCAAACCCTTCGGCCACTACAGCATCGACACCTGCTGCTTGTGCTTTTAATGCAAACTTCACACTACTAACCACATGCACCACGGTAATACCACGTTCCTTTAACCAAGAAGTCCACGTTTTTGGATTTCCTGCGGATGTAAATACAATCTTTACATCTTCTTCAACAATAATATCCATGATTTCCTGAATATTAGGATATAACATGGGGACATTTACACCAAAAGGATTTTTAGTTGCTTTTTTACATTTTTGAATGTGTTCACGCAATACTTCAGGATACATAGAACCCGCTCCTATTAAACCCAAAATACCCGAATTACTTGCAGCTGAAGCTAAACGCCAACCACTATTCCAAACCATTCCAGCCTGAATTATAGGATATTTTATATTGAATAAATCTGTAATTCTGTTAGCCATTATTAATTCTTTAAGATTTTGAATGATTTTGAAAAAGATTGCGATTGTATTTTAAGTAAATACAGTCCTGTATTCAAAAAAGAGAGGTCTATTTGATTCTTATTCTTGTTTAAATCAGTTTCAAACACCCTTTCACCTAGAATATTAAAAAGATATGCCTGAACCATATTTTCATTTGAAGGAACCGTAATATTTAAAATATTAGAAACCGGATTTGGAAATACTTTTAATTCTAAAATATTTTCAACCCAGTCTTCTGATGATAATGCAGTGCTTAAAGCTAATTGTAGGTTAGGAATACCAAATCCTAAATAGTAGTCTGGATTGTTAAACTGTGTTGCAGAAGCCCTTGCTAATTGCATAATTTCGGCATTTGTTTTATTCGGTAAAGCCTGCCATAAACAGGCTATACTACCAGCCAATATTGGCGAACTAAATGAGGTTCCGTCTATTGAAATAATGGCATCATTAATATGAATTGCAGCGCTACCTTGACCTTGGGCAACCACGTCTGGTTTTTGGGTAGGTTGCACAGCACTACCAACAGAACTGAATGGTGCATAATTACCATTTGCATCTACAGCACCTATCGAAAAAACATTAGGTGAATCTGCAGGGGCATTTATTCCTGCCAACCCTTCATTTCCAGCAGAAGTTATTAATAACATTCCTTTTTCATAAGCTATATTAGCCCCTCTAGTAATAAATGTCGTATACCCGTCATAATCTGAAACCACATAATTATAATTGGTATTCTCATAAAAACTACCATACCCTAAAGACGTATTTATAACATCAACTCCCAAGCTATCGGCATGTTCGGCTGCTTCTACCCAATAACTTTCCTCTACAGGGTTTTCATTTATTCCATCTTCAGTAATAAATAAATAATAGGAAGCATCAGGCGCTGTACCTACATAGTCATTATCAATGTAACCTGCCATCGTGCTTAAAACCCAGGTGCCATGGCTACTTACTGTGTTGGTATAAACATCATCATCTCTTTGAACATAATCTTTAGTTCCTAAAATATTACCTGCATTACGCAATCTTTGAAAAGATGACATACTATTTACATTTGGAAAACCAGCATCCATTATTGCTATTGTCATACCAGTTCCTGTATAATTAGCCAAATGTAATTGGTCGCCCTTAATCATTTGTATTTGATTAGAAGCTGTTCCATAAATAAAATCTGTGAAAACACTTTCCAGCTTCGACTCCTTTTTTTGTTGTTTAGCCTTTAAATTATTTAAACTTTTATCGGCAAAATCAATGGAGCTAACAAAACTTAACCCTTCAAGAGCTTTAATATTAGTTTCTGTGCCTCGAACATGAACAGCATTAAACCATTTTGACTTAGCTAAAACACTTATTCCAGATTGCTCTTTTAATAGCGATATATAATTTTCATCAACAGGTACATCACGTTCATCAATTAAAACGCCATGTTTATTTTTTCTGTCGATTGCCTTTTGAGTAAGAATAGAAATAGGATCTGTCAAAGAAGCAGAGACATTTTGTTTATCAGTCAAGTAAACCCAAGCGTCTTCCTGCTGCGCAAAATACATAATTGGAATGCTCCAAAGAATTAATAAAAGCAGATTCTTTTTCATTACTATCGATTTTAGGTGATTACAAGTTAAGAAATTACACCTGAACCAACTAATTCATCTTTAATATACCAAGCTACAAATTGCCCTTCCGTAATTGCGGATTGCGGATTTTCAAATTCAACATATAATCCTGCCTCAACTTTGTAAAGTGTTGCCCTTTGTAATGGTTGCCTATAACGAATTCTCGCCAATACAGATAAAGTATCATCTGTGTTTAAGGCTAAATCTTCTCGAATCCAATGTAATTCCTCATTATTTACAAACAAAGCTTTTCTATATAAACCAGGATGTTGTTTTCCTTCCCCTGTATAAATAATATTCGATTTAACATCGGTTTCTATTACAAATAATGGTTCCACATGACCACCAACGGCTAATCCTTTGCGTTGACCTTTAGTAAAATAATGAGCCCCTTGATGTGTCCCTATTACCTTACCGTTTTCTAAATGATATTCCTTTTTTCGGGACAAATGTTCAAGTTTATCTTCTAAATTAGTAAACTCTACCTCATCAACATTATAAATACTATTCTCTTTAAAAATTTCAACAATCTGACCCTCTTTAGGTTTTAATTGTTGTTGCAAAAAATCTGGAAGTTTTACTTTTCCAATAAAGCAGAGTCCTTGTGAATCTTTCTTTTCAGCAGTTACCAAATCGAGTTTTGCTGCAATTTCTCTTACTTCTGGTTTTGTTAATTCTCCAATTGGAAAAAGAGCTTTAGATAATTGTTCTTGTGACAACTGACATAAAAAATACGACTGGTCTTTATTAGTATCAACGCCAGCTAACAACTGGTATATTTCTTTGCCACCTTCATTAATAATTCCTTTTCTACAATAATGACCCGTAGCTACATAATCGGCCCCAAGTTCTAGAGCAATTTTCATAAACACATCAAACTTAATTTCCCTGTTACAAAGGATATCAGGGTTTGGAGTCCGTCCGTTTTCGTATTCCTTGAACATATAATCAACAATACGTTCTTTATATTGTTCACTTAAATCAACTGTTTGAAACGGAATTCCCAGCTTATCTGCCACCAACATAGCGTCATTACTGTCATCTAACCAAGGGCATTCATTAGAAATTGTTACAGAATCATCATGCCAGTTTTTCATAAATAAGCCAATGACCTCATAGCCTTGCTCCTTCAATAAATAAGCCGCAACACTAGAATCTACACCACCTGAAAGTCCAACAATTACTCTTTTCATAAATTCAATTTATGTTATTAGTAAGACGAAATATGACATGATATCTTACTTAATTAATGCTATAAAAATTATTTAAATATTACCAGCTTGCAAAGATACATAGAAAACCTACAATTTTTAAAAGCATATATCTTCTTGACCTAAGTTTAATTTTAATAATTGTTTAAAGTTTTGTTAAACTCTTTAAACATTATTGTTTTTGTTTAATCTATTTGTATTTTTGTTAAACATTTATATAAGTCTAAGTAATAATAAAAATTAACAAACATGAAAAATTTAAAAAAATTACAAAAAATTATGACATTACTTTTAGTTATGGTCGTTGCTTTCTCTTGTAGCGATGATGATGATGATAATGTAATGATGGAAACAAGAAATATTGTTGAAATAGCTCAAGCTACACCGCAACTTTCAACTTTAGTTTCTGCACTAACTAAATATCCTAGCTTAGTAAACACCTTAAGTGCTCCTGGAACTTTTACAGTATTTGCACCAGACAATGATGCCTTTGCTGCTTTACTACCTATTATAGGTCAAACATCAATTGATGATATTCCAGAGAGTGTTCTTGAAAATATTCTTCAATACCATGTTCATTCATCAGCTGCAATAGAATCTGGATCAATAACAGCTGGCTTATTACCAATGGTAAATGGAGAAAATGCTACATTAAGTTTAAATAATGGTGTTTTTATCGATAATGCTCAAGTAACAACAGCTGATGTTGAAGCTTCAAATGGAGTAGTACATATTATAGAGAATGTAATTGTACCACCATCAATATTACCAATAGTAGGTACTATTGTTGCACCTGCTTATTTTAATAAAGAGTTCACAACTTTAATTGCTGCGGTTACAAATGCTAACACTGATATTCTTTCTTTACTTTTAAGTGACGGCCCAAGTGGAAATGGTTTAACCTTATTCGCTCCAACAAATGCTGCATTCGAAGCAGCTGGAATAACTGATGTTAATGGTGCTGATGCTGTTTTAGCATACCACGTTATTGACGGAACTGTTCTTGCAGCAGACTTACCAGCGACTGCAGGTTTTGCTGCAGAAATCACAACTTTAGGAGGTAATTTTTACCTTTCAAATGCAGGTGGAAGCGTGAACATAAACGGAAAAACTCAAGTAGTTGCTACTGATATTTTAGGGTCAAATGGTGTTGTTCATGTAATTAACAGAACATTATTACCACCAACTAAAGATATAGTAGAAATCGTAAGTGAATTTGCAAGTGGTAACCCAGCAGAGTTTTCATTATTAGCGGCTGCATTAACAAAAGCAGGATTAATTGATGCTTTGCAAGGTGATGGTCCATTTACTGTGTTTGCTCCAACAGATCAAGCTTTCAATAACGCTGGTATTGATCAAGCCTTCATTGATGCGGCAGATGCAGCAGATTTAATTCCAATATTAACACATCATGTAGTAGAACCAAGTGTATATGTATTCTCTACTGATTTAGTTGACGGAAACGTACCTATGTTGAATGGTACAAATACAACAGTTAGTGTAACAAATTTAACAGTTCAAGACAGCGCAGGTAGTACACCTCCAGCAGGATTAGTAACAAGTTTATTAGATGTTCTAGCAACAAATGGAGTAATACATGTTATTGACGCAGTATTATTTCCAAATTAAGAATATGGTTAGTTTTAGTTTGGTTTGTTTGATTTAGACTTTAGGTCTAAATAAATGTAAGGGCTCTTTATTAAGTTAAAGGGCCTTTTCATTTAGTTGGTCTTTTTAAGTTTTGAATGATAGGTGAAGTCCTTTTCTTCAATTAACTTACCATTTTCATAAGTTTTCCAAATACCGTGTTTCTTACCCTGTTTATAATTACCTTCCAGAATTAATTGTCCTTTGGGGTCATAAAATTTTGATAATCCATGTAATTCCCCATTCACGTAATTGAATTCTTTTAAAACCACATTTTTATCCGTATACCAAAAAGACGGCCCTTCTAATTTTCCATGAACGTAAAACTGTTTCTCAGCTAACTCTCCATTTTCATAATACACAAAGCGGTTGCCATCCAGGTCTCCGTTATTATCATAATTTTCAAGCGTCAACAAACGATCATTATTTTTTTGATAATATTTCCAAACACCAATATAAATTCTTCCATCCATTTCTCCTTCACTAATTATTTTACCGGTAGAAGTAAAAAAAGTTACATAAGATTTATAATTGGAATCATTAAATTGTTTGGTGGCTGTTAAAGATGCTTTATTTTCAATGTTCTTATAATATTTAAATAGCCCTATTTCCTTCCCATGATTAAACGCACCTTCATACCTCAAAACAGCAGTGTCTTCAAAATTCTTTTTCCAAATACCATGACGTTTTCCTTCAGTATCAAATTGATTTATATTTTGAGCTGAAACGAAGGCTGTAAAACAAATAGATATTAATAAAACTAGTTTTCTCATACTTTAAATAACGTTAACTATTTATTGAAATTGTTTATAAAAAAAGCTGCCAAATGGCAGCTTTTAAATTATTTTTTCTTCTGTGCTTGTTTTTGCTTTTCTGCCTGTTCCATCATTTCTTTCATTTTCTTTTGGAAACGATTTTCTTTTTTAGGCTTCTTTTTGTTCTCCTGAATTTTTGCATGAATCTTATCTTCATCAATAATAAAATTCTTAATTACCAGCATAATTCCAATAGTAATTAAGTTAGAAACAAAATAATATAAACTTAATCCTGAAGCATAATTATTAAAGAAGAATAACATCATTAATGGTGAAAAGTACATCATATATTTCATCATTTTACTCATATCAGGCATACCTTCTTGCGTTGGCTGAGATGCCATTTGTTGTCCGGTTGTCATTTGCATATAGAAGAAAATTGCAACTGATGCTAATATTGGAAACAAACTCACATGGTCACCATAAAAAGGCACATGAAATGGTAATTTAGCTATGGTGTCATAAGATGATAAATCTTCTGCCCATAGGAAGCTTTTCTGACGTAAATCAAAAGCAGACGGGAAAAATTGAAACAAGGCATAAAACACGGGCAATTGTACTAAAGCCGGTAAACAACCTGCCATAGGACTCGCTCCTGCTTTACTATACAACGCCATAGTTTCCTGTTGCTTTTTCATTGCATTATCCTTATACTTTTCAGTAATTTCAGCAATTTCAGGCTTTAAAACCTTCATTTTCGCCTGTGATACATACGACTTATAAGTTACTGGCGACATCACAATTCTAACCAAAATTGTCATAACAATAATGGCAAAACCATAAGGTAAAAAAGAACTTAAAAAGCTAAATGTTGGAATAAAAACATAACGGTTAATCCAACCAAAAATACCCCAACCTAACGGTACAACCTCATCTAAATTTCTATTATAGGAATTTAAAATTTTATAATCTGACGGTCCAAAATACCAGTTCATGGTTTTATTAATTTCTCCTGAAGACAGAACTAATGGTAATTTAGCTTCAAAAGATTTTGTAAAAACAGTATCAATTTCTTCGTCTTTAACTAAATTATAAGACTTTAAATCTGCTGTTTTAAAAGGGGCGTCTGCTAATAAAACTGAAGTAAAAAAGTGTTGTTTAAATGCCACATAAGTAACATCAACAGCGTTGGTTTCAGTCAATTCACTTTGTCCAAGATAATCATCTTTACCACCTTCATATTCGTAAATTAACTCCGTATAACGATTTTCGTATGAGACACTTTTAGCATGGCGGTATGTTTTAATTTTCCAATCTAAATTAATTTCTTGAGAGCCATTAATTACCTGATCAAGTCCTTGAGACCTAATGGTAAAGCCCATCATATAATCGTCTTTCTTAATTTCGTATCTGTACTCTAAATACTTATCTTCAGATACTTTTAGCTTCATAGAAACTATAGTATTATCACCATTATTTGTTACTGATGGGTCAAAAAACAAGTCTTGCGTATTTAAAATACGACTATCTGTAGTTCCAAAATTAATATTGAAAGCCGCATTATTATCTTTTATTATGTAAACAGGGACTGAGTCGTAATTTACAAAGTTCTTTAATTTCACTTCGGACAGATAACCTCCTTTATTGCTGAACTTGAATTCCAATAAATCGTTTTCTACAACTGTCTCATTTGCAGTAGCCGATGGCAGTGTTGAAGAATAAGCAAAAGCACCTAGTTTATTTTTTAATGTTACTAATTGAACAGAATCTGTAAGGGTTTCTTTCGAAAAATCTTCGGCTGTTGTTTGAATGACCTCTTCTTGAGCTTTGGCTTTCTCTTCAGCTGCAATTTGCTCTTGTTTAGCTTTTTCCTGCTCTGCTTGTTGCTCTGGTGTTGGTTGGTTTTGCCAAAGCATATACATCAATATTCCAAAAATAAGGGCAAAGCCTATAACCGAATTAATATCTAATTTTTTTTCTTCCATTTGTTATTTTTTATTCCTCCTTAAAGTCAAGGATTTAAAAGCTCATCAAAAAACAATCCAATTTACTTATTTTGACAAGCTGGCACTCTTTTTACTGTTTTTAAATTTTAAAGCCGCTTTTACAAACGCTACAAATAACGGGTGTGGATTGGCAACTGTACTTTTATATTCTGGATGATATTGTACTCCAACAAAGAACGGATGACTAGGAATTTCTATAATTTCAACCAATCCTGTATTAGGGTTTAATCCTGTAGCAATCATTCCTTTCGCTTCAATGGCTTCTTTATATTTTCCATTAAATTCATAACGATGTCTGTGACGCTCCTTTATATGCGCAGATTTGTAAATATCACGAACCAAACTACCCAATTTTAAATCGCAGTCCCAAGCTCCTAAACGCATGGTTCCACCTTTGTCTGTAATCGATTTTTGATCTTCCATTAAATCAATTACAGGATTTTTAGTTGTAGCGTTCATCTCGGTTGAATCGGCATCTTGTAAATTTAATACGTTACGAGCAAATTCAATCACTGCCATTTGCATACCCAAACAAATTCCGAAAAACGGCATATTATTTTCACGCACATATTTAACAGCAGTAATTTTACCTTCAATACCTCTTTCTCCAAAACCTGGTGCTACTAAAATACCGTCTAAATGAGCTAGTTTTAGTTTAATATTATCATCATTTAAATATTCTGAATGAATGGATTCTATATTAACTTTAACTTCATTTTCGGCACCAGCATGAATAAAGGATTCTAAAATAGATTTATAAGAATCTTGTAGTTCTACATACTTTCCTATTAGGCCAATAGTAACTTCCGTTTTAGGGTTTTTATGTCGGGTTAAAAAATGATTCCACTGAGTAATGTCTGGCATTGAACTTTTTAAGTCAAGTTTTTTCAAAACAACCTTATCCAGACCTTGTTCAAGCATTAAATTAGGCACATCATAAATCGTTGATGCATCAATTGATTGAATAACAGCCTCTTCTCTCACATTACAAAATAGTGCTAATTTGCGTCTTAAATCGTAAGGTAAATCATATTCTGTTCTACACACCAAGATATCGGCCTGTACCCCACTTTCCATGAGTGTTTTTACACTGTGTTGCGTTGGTTTCGTTTTGAGCTCTCCAGCAGCAGCTAAATAAGGCACCAAAGTTAAATGAATAACGATGGCATTATTTTCACCTAAATCCCATTTTAACTGACGCACTGCTTCAATGTATGGTAAGGATTCAATATCACCTACCGTTCCACCAATTTCAGTAATTACAATATCATACTCGCCAGAATTGCCAAGAAGTTGCACACGTCTTTTAATTTCATCGGTAATATGAGGCACTACCTGAACCGTTTTACCCAAAAATTCACCGCGACGTTCTTTATCAATCACACTTTGGTAAATACGACCCGTTGTAACGTTGTTTGCCTGACTGGTTGGTACATTTAAAAAACGCTCATAATGACCTAAATCTAAATCGGTTTCTGCTCCATCTTCAGTTACATAGCATTCGCCATGTTCATAAGGATTTAAGGTTCCTGGATCTACGTTAATGTAAGGGTCTAATTTTTGAATAGTTACTTTATAACCTTGGGCTTGAAGCAATTTAGCAAGTGAAGCTGCTATAATGCCTTTTCCTAAAGAAGAGGTTACACCTCCGGTTACAAATATGTATTTGGTTGTTTTTGTCATGTTGCGCTTATAAACGCAGGCAAATTTACAAAATTAAACTAGTTATTTAAACTTTGTTTTAGTTATTTGAAAAGGACTTATAAACAAGGCTTTTTAAACTTAAAAGGATTAGAAACACAATGATTTGTCAGAAAAAATAACGAACTTCGTTTAGCTGCCTTTATAAATCATTAAAACAATCCAAATAATTGCATTGTAGCACATTATGAAAAGACAACTATTTTTATTAATTATAATTTTGAGTTTTAATATAACTGCGGCGCAGGTTATTAAGGAAAAGTCAATAAATGCTCAAATTGGATATGGGATTAGTTCACCATATGAAAGTGTTGATGAGATTGTAGATGACGGTTTTTTTATGCAAGGAGAACTGGTGTTAAAAGCTTATTCATGGTTAGAATTAAGACCGTATGCTGGCTTAATTTTGACTTCCTCAAATGGAAAAGATATCAATAATAATCCGACCAATGAAAAAGCAGAGTCAAAAGCTTTTTTATTAGGAGGTAAAGCAAGAGTTAGAGCACCAATTCCATGGGCTGCTCCTTATCTTGAAATTGGAATTGGGGGTTCCATAGGGAAATTTAAAACATTAACTGCTTTTTCTAATATAGATAAGAGTGGATTTGTTTTCCATATCCCTATTTCTTTTGGACTAGAATTGGGACAAAATAATAATGTTGATTTAGGGTTTACATATTATTTTCATCCAGCTGTCGAACAATTTTCTGGAGCATTTGCCCTTGGAATTACAATCCCATTAAAAAACAAATAAAAATAAACGATATAAGACTCTCAAAATATTTATTTAGGATATTGCTTTTTTATATTCCTAATTAAATCTTCCAGTCCATTTAATTTCAATTCATAAACTGTTTGAAGTAAGTCTCCCAGCTTTCCTTTTGGGAAACCTTTATTATGGTACCAAACCACATAATATTCCGGTAAATCGATAAGATAGCGATCCTTATATTTCCCAAAAGGCATCTTGGTATGTGCCAAGGTTATAAGGAAATTTTTATCGGGTAGTAATTCCATAAATTTTTAGGTTGATATACCTCATTCCTATTTAAACAAAACAGTATACCAAAAAAATGATTATTGGTTTATCTCAACAATACTTAAATCCTGATATTTTACTAAATATGCGGCATCGTTATAAAAACCACCAAACAATTTCTTTTTGTAGCCAAATTCATTTTCCACATATTCTGTTAACGGACTATCATTAACCGATTTATACAAATCATCAGAAGAAACCAGACGTAATACTACATCCATTGTGATATCAAAACCTCTTACAGCGCGTTTGTTTGGTGTTACATGATATATTTCCTGGTATTTTTTAATAAAAGAATTATTTGCAACTCCATCACTGCTTCTTGACATACTGCCGTACGTAAACTGCAGATTTGACAAATGCTCATTGGATATTTCATCGCTTTCAAAAGCAGAATTTATATTTGTTGTAGCTAATATTATATCAATTTGAGGCTTTTTTTCTTCAATATTCTCTTTTTGAATTAATGAGTTTAAAATACTGGTAACGTTTGATGCAAACCCTTCGTTTTGAGTTTCTAGAAAAACCATATTTAATCCGGGCTTCAAAACTAAAGCGATATCATTTACCAATACATAGTTATCATCTTTACCTTCTTTATTTTTTCTAGAAAACACTTGTCGTGCATTAAAGAATTCTTGCTTAATTTGACCAGCTACAGAAGCATTTTTTGTATCGGAAATAATAATGGTGTTTTTTACATCTGGTAAAGTTTTTACATAATTTATAACCTTAGTACGAAGTAATTCCGCAGAAGGTCTTGTTTGAAATACATTTTCATACAGATTTAAATTTTCTCCAATAGGTGATACTACAGGGACATTATATAGTCTTAATTCAGATGCTACTTTATCAAAATTATTGGGTGTTAATGGTCCTATAACAGCGTCTACATTTTCAAAATTATGCTCATTAATAATTTTCTCAACTTCGCTTACTTGATATTTAGTATCATAAACATCTACTTTTAGAGAAATTCCTAATTTTTTTAAAGAATCGATAGCTATTAAAATCCCCGAATGAAAATCTAATGAGGCATTTAAATAAGGGTCCTTCATACTTTCCTTTGTTCCTGCAACAGAGTCAAAAACAACTCTATTCAATCGAAACGGTAACATGACAGCAATATGTTTTGTAGAATAATCATGGATATAATGACCCAAATTTTTAGCATTTGTTGGTTCATTATTATTTGCAAGTTTATCAAAAGGTACTTTTAAAACCATACCTTCTTTTAATCCGGTTTCATTTAACCCTGGATTTAAGGCTTCCAATTGATCCTGTTCTAACCCAAGCTTTAGTTTTAACCTAAAGAAACCTTCCTTTGGTAATACCTTATAATAACTATATTGATCATCAACCAACTTTTCATCAGTCTTTGTAATATTAGGCACTTGTATCACTTCACCTTCCTGTAAGGTTTCACTCATATTTGGATTTAAATTTTCCAATTCTGTAACTGTAATCCCAAATTTATAAGCAATTCTCCATTTCCCTTCTTTTGGCAACACTGTATAAGGCTTTGTTGGATTTTTAGTTTCAACAATCTTGATTATTTTAAAAACAGGAATTTGAATTTCGTCCCCTTTCCTTAATGGGTTCGCATATAAAAAAGTATTATATTTTTTTATATCCTCTTCTTCAATATTATTCTCTTTAGCTAAGCTATATAAGGTTTCGTTTTTACGAGTTTTATGCGTTCTAAAAGTTTGTAACTCTTTAACAATAGTTACCGCTGGTTCTTCAACCTTGATAATTGGTATGATTAAAAGTGAATTAGGTTTTAATCCTTTTTTAGCATCTGGATTTATAGAATATATATCATTTGGAGTCACAGAATACTCCTTTGAAATACTTTCAATAGTCTCGCCTGATTTAACCTTATGTGTTTTATAATTTTGCCCTAGAACCGTATTTATACTAAAAAGACATACTAAACAAATAATGGAAAATAATTTAATCATGTAATCTATTTTTAAATTTAAGCTCAGGAAATTTTCCATTGCCTAACTTAGTTTATACTAACTTTTCTTGTAATACACATAGCATGCCAAAAACATAATTTGAATGAGAGTTAGCCCTAAGTTTACTTATTTTAATAATATACGCTTTTTACAAGGGTTATAGACGCCTTCCAAACAACTCCTATGTTTTATAAAGCAGTATCTGCTAAATATTATTCCCACTCAATGGTAGCTGGTGGTTTCGAACTGATATCATAAACTACTCTATTAACGCCTTTTACTTTGTTTATTATATCATTTGATGTTTTTTGTAAAAACTCATAAGGTAAATTAACCCAATCTGCAGTCATACCATCGGTGCTTTCTACAGCCCTCAGTGCCACACATTTTTCATAAGTACGTTCATCGCCCATTACCCCAACGCTGTTTACAGGAAGTAACATGGCACCTGCCTGCCAGACTTTATCATATAATCCCCACTCGCGAAGACCATTAATAAAAATGGCATCTACTTCCTGAAGAATACGTACTTTTTCTGCAGTAATATCTCCTAAAATACGTATTGCCAAACCTGGACCTGGAAATGGGTGTCGACCTAATAATAAGGGATCAATACCTAATGTAGCTCCAACTCTACGAACCTCATCTTTAAATAAAGATTTTAAAGGTTCTACGATTTTTAATTTCATGTAATCTGGTAATCCACCTACATTATGATGACTTTTAATAGTTGCTGAAGGCCCTCCCGTTGCCGAAACACTTTCAATAACATCTGGATATATGGTGCCTTGTGCTAACCATGTAACATTTTCAATTTGATGTGCCTCGTCATCAAACACTTCGATAAAAGCATTTCCAATGGCCTTACGTTTTTTCTCAGGATCATCAATTCCTGCTAAAGCATCTAAAAAACGTTTGGAAGCATCAACCCCTTTTACGTTGAGTCCCATTCCTTCATATTGCTTTAAAACACTTTCAAATTCGTTTTTACGTAGCAAACCGTTATTTACAAATATGCAATACAGGTTTTTTCCAATAGCTTTATGAAGCAATACAGCTGCTACCGATGAATCAACGCCACCAGAAAGTCCTAAAACCACCTTATCATTGCCTAATTTATTCTGAAGGTCTTCAATAGTTTCTTCAACAAAAGATTGTGGTGTCCAGTCCTGTTGAACGCCAGCTATATTTACCAAAAAGTTTTCTAATAATTGTTTGCCATCGGTTGAATGATATACCTCAGGATGAAATTGAATGGCATAGGTCGACTCCCCTTCAATTCTGAAAGCTGCATTTTCAACGTCGTTAGTACTAGCTAAAAGTATGGCATTAGTAGGCAAGTGCTTAATAGTATCGCTGTGACTCATCCATACCTGACTTCCTTTTTGAATACCTTTTAAAAATGCGTCTTCATTTTTTATAAAAGAAAGGTTGGCTCGTCCATATTCTCTTGTATTTGATGGAGCTACTTCACCACCAGAAAAATGGGCCAAATATTGCGCACCGTAACAAACGGCAAGCATTGGTTTTTTACCACGAATTTCTGATAAATCAGGATGTGGCGCATCATCTCCTCTTACCGAAAAAGGGCTTCCAGAAAGAATAACAGCATTATACTCTGATACAGTTGCCGGTATTTTGTTATAAGGATGAATTTCGCAATATATATTGAGTTCTCTAACTCTTCGGGCAATAAGTTGAGTGTATTGTGACCCGAAATCTAAAATAAGTACCTTGTTGTGTTGCATGCGCAAAAGTAATAATTGATTTTAGAATGACGAATTAGGACTCATACTTTTTTGAAATTTTATTTCATAGAATCCAAAATCATTTCTATGTCTTTTTCAGTGGTATCTGGATTAATAAAACAAAAACGAGAAACAGTTTCAAAAGCCGTACCTGTTTTCCATTTAGTCGGAGTTACCAGAGCAAATCCTTTTTTATGATTTTCATAGGTCCAATGTGTGTAGTCTTCAGGATTCCATCCAATTCTCCTAAATAAAACACAGGATAAACTTGGATCTCTAACCAATTCCACATAAGGTTTGTCTTGAATTAATTTACCCGCTATTTGAGCTAGTTCAAGTCCACGTTCTATAGCAACTTTATATCTTTCTGTTCCATGAGTTGCCAATGAGAACCATAATGGCAAGCCTCTAACCCGTCTGGTTAACTGTATCTGATAATCACTCGGATTAAATCCATGCGCTCCTTCATCTTTAAAAATATCCAAATACGATCCTTGTTGTGAATGTGCCTCTTTTGCCAACTCCGGATTTTTATAAATAACCGCCCCACAATCATAGGGTGAAAACATCCATTTATGAGGATCTATAGTAATGCTATCTGCTTTTTCTATTCCTTTAAATAAATGTCTTACAGAATCTGCTGCCAAAGCTCCACCACCGTAGGCGGCATCAATATGGAACCACAAGCCTTCTTTTGCACAAATTGTCGCGATCCCATCCAAATCATCAATTATTCCAGCATTGGTAGTTCCTCCGGTTCCTACAACGGCAAATAAACGTTGCCTTTGCTGCTGCGTAAGACTATCTATAGTTTCTTGGAGTGCTGTTCCTTCCAGTCTGTCCTCTGTATCAACAAGCAAAACATCTACATCAACTACTTTGGCCATGGCCTTTATTGAAGAATGGGCTCCTATAGAAGTAATAATAAGGCCTTTTTCTACTTTATTTTTGTCATTTAAACTGCGCCAATATTCTCTTGCAGTCACAATAGCCGATAAATTCGCCGCTGTTCCTCCACTCGTAAATACACCAAACGCCCCTTCTGGCAACCCTGTTAGAGATACAATCCACTTCATAGCTTCATTCTCACAAAAAATACCTCCAGCTCCCTCCATCCAGTAAGCGCCGTGTATGCTTGAAGCCGACGTTACCAAATCGAACATAATAGCCGCTCTGGTTGGCGAAGCAGGCACAAAAGCTAAATGTCTTGGATGATCTATGGACACATTTGCCTTCATTAAATGTTCTTTCCATAAATTAAAAGCCACTTCACCACCAATCCCTTTTGGTGTAATGGTTTCACCAACAAGCGCTTTTAACTCTTCCGCTTTTTTTGGAATTCCAATTTTTGGTTCGGTGACTGATATTCTATCGATAGCGTATTTCATAACATCCAATGTCATGTTTACCAAATCAATATCTATTTTATGCATTTTTTAAAGTGTTAATATTAAAAACTCAGAAGTTAGAGGTTTTAAATTTTGAATTAATTGAGGCACTAATTGTTCTCCGTATTCTAAATAGAATTGCGAAAAATTAGCATTACGTTCTTGCAAACTTTGATTTGGAAATAACTCGTTTTGTAAATCTGTCATTCTTAAAACCTGATCTTGCAGTTTTCTTTTTTGAGCTTTTAGCAATCGATTTTCAAGATATTCCAATCCTTTTAATTGTTTGACTTCTTGCGCTTTCACAGCGCCAATAAAAGTTTTATCTGTTTGTTCTGCTAATTTATATAAACTTTCAAATTGCTGTATTAAATGTTTTTTTTGTTCAGAAAAATCAATATCTATATTCGATATCTCTCTTACCTTTTTATTAATAAACAGGTCTCTCCTCAAAAAAACTTCCTCTTTTGAAACATTTAAATTTTTTAGCTTTTTTTGTTGCTGAACAGTTTGTATTACTACCGAATTTCGTAGCAATAATATGGGGAAGGGTACTTCAACCTTATTAAAAAATCCTTTAAGCTGAAACCAATAAGCCAATTCGCCACCGCCTCCAATGTAACATAGATTGGGCAAAATAACCTCTTGATATAATGGACGCATAATTACGTTGGGACTAAAGCGTTCTGGGTGTTTATCAACCTCTTTTAAAAGCGCCTCTTTTGACCATGAGATTTGAGTATTTACAACTGTATACTTCTCATTTTCAAATACTATTCGCTCTCTTAAATTATCACTCAAATAAAACAAATTAATCTCCCGGGGGTTTACTTGTATTTTTGTATTACCCGATAACTTGTTAATCTCATCATTCGTATCAGAAACAAACTTATATGACGTTTCATTAAGCAATTCATCTTTAATAAAAGGCACAAATTGTTGCTTCAACTCTTTTTTATTGGCATCAATTATCACCAAACCATACTCCGAAAAAAGAGCGTTAGTTAAATATCTGGTCGCCTCGGCAAGATTATCGTGTTTTAAATAACTTTCGGTAAATAATTTTCTTAAAAAATCGGCATTTTTGCCAACACCCAACTCTTGAGAAAACAGCTCAAAAACAGAATTTAATCCTTCTGTATTTAATTCTCCAACGGCACCGCTCGCCTCCTTATTCCAGTGCACTTTTTTTCCATTAAAATTGAAATAATTAATTTCTTCAAAATCATGGTCTTCTGTCGCCATCCAGTAAACAGGAACGAAATTAAAATTTGGATAGGCTTTTTTTAAGTCTGTACAAAGATTAATGGTAGACACTATTTTATACAAAAAATATAACGGACCGGTAAAAATATTTAATTGATGACCAGTAGTAACAGTAAAGGTGTTTTCTTGTGCTAAAGATTCAATATTTTGCAAAGTGCCTTCAGAACAATTTATTTTCGAATATTGTTCCTTTAAACTATCAACTAAAATACGTCTTGAACTCAATTTAAAAGACGTTTGTTTTTCTTCAATTTGCTTCCTAAAATTTTCAAGCTTAGGAAAACGATTATAAAATGGTTTTAATGCTTTTGATTCTTCCAGATAATCACAAATAAGTGAAGAAAAATAACCTGTTTTTTTAAATGAAATGCTTTCAGTTGGCATAATTACTTTTAATCATTATAAGGTGTAAAGATACAGTTAATACCTTTTTATTTTCTAAAAAAATAGTTAAGAGTTAGATTTAGTATTTAAAAATTAAAACCTCTTAAATTCAACTCACCTTATTTATTTATTAATAAAGTAGGTCCTAAATTTTTTAAATTTAACACATAAAATCCTGTTAATGTATTTACAAAACCTTGATAGTTTAAAAGGTTTTTAGTAACTTAATCTTTTTATAATTAACGACTTAAGACTTGTTGTCATGAAAAAAGAAAATACTTTAAAAATCCGCGTATCACCTCTTCACATATGCTTGATTTTAAGCTTTTTAGCTTTCCATTTAAATATTTACGCACATACGTTTTTCCAAGAACCAGCAAAAATTACTCAAACTTTAAGTGAGTTTAAAGGACATGTTTACGACAGTAGTTCAAAAGACCCTTTATCGTATGTAGATATCAATATTTCGGGGACCAATATTAGCACCATTACCAACAATGAAGGTGCCTTTTTACTAAAAGTTCCTAACCAATATTTAGACAAAACCATAAAAATTTCATTATTGGGATATGCCAAAGGAGAAATTCCAATTTCATCATTAAAACAAGAAGAAAATAAAATTTATTTAGACGTATCCATCACACAATTAAGCTTTGTTAATGTTTACGGTGTTAAAAATGCCGAAGCCTTAGTGAAAGCAACACTCAATAAAAAGAGTGAGTTTTATGATAATGATCAAACAAACATGACGGCATTTTACAGGGAAACCATTAAAAAACGTAATAAAAATGCGTCCCTTTCCGAAGCTGTTTTAAGCATTCAAAAGCAGCCCTATTCTAATAACAAAAATGATGAAATATCCCTTCTAAAATCTAGAAAAAGTACCGATTACACCAGATTGGATACACTAGCCTTAAAATTACAAGGAGGGCCGTTTAGTGCGCTTTATACCGATATGATTAAATATCCTGAATATATTTTTGATAGAAATAATTTATCAGATTATACTTTTACTTTTGATGAGTCTACGCAATTAAACAACCGTCTTGTTTATGTTGTAAATTTTAAACAGAAAAAGAACGACGACGAACCTTTATATTACGGAAAACTTTATATCGATTCTCAAACCCTGGCACTAACCAGCGCTATTTATAATTTAAACCTTTCAAACAGGACATTGGCCAGCGAAATGTTTGTTAAAAAGAAACCTAATAATGCCAGAGTTTATCCAACCTTAGCGTCGTACCGTGTAGATTACAGAACCAGAAACAACAAATGGTATTATGGTTACGGTAAAATTGAGTTAACATTTAAAGTTAATTATAAACGCAAGTTATTTAATAATGTGTACACCTTAAACTGTGAAATGGCTATAACCGATTGGAAAATTGCGAATGAAGCTAAGTTAACGGGTGAAAAATTAAAAGCCAATGTTATATTAACCGATAAGGCCTCTGGTTTTTCTGATCCCGAATTTTGGGGCGAGTACAACATTATTGAACCAGAAAAATCTATAGAAAATGCCATTAAAAAAATTAACAAACAAATTGAGAGCACGAATATTTAAAATTTATTAAATATGAATTTTATGTAATTCTTCTTTATATATAATATTAATGGTTTAACAAAACTCATCAAAATGAAAACTTTTAGAACAATTTTTGCGGTTTTTCAAGCTATTTTAGGCTTTATTATGTTTTGTGTAATTGCGTTTTTCTTTTATAATGACCTGTCTTCACCATACAATATGATTATTGCTGCAATAATCGTTGGTTTTGGTATTTACGTTAGTATTTTCGTGTTTAAGATGTTAAAAAGAAGAGGAATATTTTCAGTGATGACTGCCGATTGGTCAACATATGAATTGGATAATTTAGAACCCAATGAAGGGGATGGCGTATTAAAGGTAAGTCCAAACCAATTAGAAACCTTATTTTCACAGGATAAATTAAATTTTAATAATGGCACCGTCTCTATTTGGGGTGATTGGACAGGAAGAGAACTAGACAAAAAACATCAATTAAAATCTGTAAAGTTTAATTCTGAAAATGACACATTGAATCTTAGCTTTATTGATAACTGCCTTCTTAAAATTAAAAATCCAAAACTCATTTTTATTACCAGTACCTATTTAAAAATTGCAAAAGCAAAAGAAGTTTTATGGCAAACACCCCATAAGCCAGAAGGTGTTGATCAATACAATTATATAAACTTAGGAAAGTCTATAAAAACAAATTCAAATACGAAATGGAAACCCCATCCATTCGACCTTGGTATTGGAATGGATGCACTTTATTTACAAGGTAATAAAGTATAGCTAAAAAGAGTTTTGACATTAACTCCTGCAAATAATTATTTGCAGTCACTTTACTTATTTAAAGCAATGATGAGGGAGACTATTTTAATTAACTTCGATTTATTAATGATATAAACTATTTCAACAATATATGCCATTGTAGCCCTCCTTTTAAATACTACACAAGTCCCCGAATGGCATTAAAATATTAATGTAGCGTTTAACTATTAAAATTTTAATGAATGAGCTCACTGCATACCTTTAATTTGTAGACTTCGGTAATTTTTAAGAAGCCTTACTAGCTTGGCTTATTAACCACTTTTGTTAATAAACAAGCGGTGTTTTACGGCAATACCACAACCAACAACCTATCA
>JAHEDS010000047.1 GCA_024641135.1 Flavobacteriales bacterium | reverse complement strand
TATTTATCATTTATTTAACATTATTTATTTATAATTTTACATAAATTATTTCAAACGAAATGTCGAAGTTTAACTGTTTGCTTTTAACGGTTACATTAAGTTTATTCTCTTTAATTCTCTTCAATACAGAGGGAGATATTTCATTTGTAAAAAATACCCCAGCACATCATTATAAAGTTGATCAATCAGTCAATGCTTGTGCAGTATCTATTAATAATTCTTATGGGGAATTTATCTCTTTTGACAAACAAAAAAGGCTAACAAATTACAATCTCTCGTTCGCTATTGAACCTTTAAGTCAGGCTCATTCAAATAGTAATGTGAATTATTTTAAGCTTTGTAAGCTCTTTGATTTAAATCTAACTTCAAGCACTATTATTTTTCCATTTCATTATTTCTTATAAAGGAATTATTTTTTATTGTCATAAAATAAAACCGTCATTAAAATCTATAAAATGATGTGTTAAGTATTATTAATATCAATTAAAAAATAAACAAAATGAAAATTTCACTAATATTTATATCAACCCTATTAACCCTAAGCGTGTTTTTTCCGCTATTTTTATTCATATATAACGGCTTTAAAAACTCCTCTAACATAAAACACAAAATTGAAGCCCTTTTAAAGAATAACGGAATTGTTTATGGCCTTAAAGAAGTGTGGCACCATAATTTTATTGCTTTAAGTACCGATAAAACACAAATAACTTTTGTTCATTATAATTCTGAAAACCCAATTATAAATACTATTGTTTTAGCTGAAATTAAACAATGCAATATTCTTAAAAATCAAACCAGACAAAAAGACAAAGTGATTAGCCTTAAAAATCTAGATTTAGAGTTTGTCTTTAAGTCTTCTGATAAACCTAATTTAATTATTAACTTTTTTAATTTAGATGATGATTTGAGTGAAGATTATGAAATTAAAAGAATAGAAAAATGGCATCAAATCATTAAAACTTCTATTCCTGAGCAAATCACTGTTAAAAAAGCTTCTTAATAAGGTAATGTGATATAAAAAATGCGAACCAAATGGTTCGCATTTTTTATTTATGCAGTTTTAATTGAATCCGTTTTCGAGGAATATCCACTTCTAAAACCTTCACAATAATCTGTTGATGCAAATGTACATGTTCATTAACGTCACTCACAAATGAGTCTGCTAAATTTGAAACGTGAATAAGTCCACTTTCTTTAATTCCTATATCTACAAAACAACCAAAGTTTGTAATGTTATTTACTATGCCTGGAAGTAATTGCCCTTCTCGCAAATCATTAATTGTTTTTATATTTTGATTAAAAGTAAAGACTTTAGCTTGTTCACGAATATCTAATCCTGGTTTTTCGAGTTCTTTAATAATATCTTGAAGTGTTGGTAAACCAACCGATTCTGTACAATACTTTTTCAAATCAATCTTTTGAAGTGTAGCTGAATTGCCTATTAATTCTTGAATAGTTTTTCCTAAATCTTTAGCCATTTTTTCAACTATTGCATAACTTTCTGGGTGAACTGCTGAATCATCTAAGGGGTTTTTGGCCTCTTTAATTCTTAAAAAGGCTGCTCCTTGTTCAAATGCCTTATTGCCTAATCTAGGTACTTTTTTAATATCTTCTCTAGTTACAAAAACACCTTGTTCATTTCTGAAATCAAAAATATTCTCTGCTAATTTTGGCCCAATTCCAGAGACATAACTTAGTAGTGACTTACTGGCGGTATTAATATTAACTCCAACCGAATTAACACAGTTTTCAACAACCATATCTAAAGATTTTTGAAGCTTTGTTTGGTCAACATCGTGCTGATATTGGCCAACTCCTATAGATTTTGCATCAATCTTAACCAATTCCGCCAATGGATCCTGAAGCCTTCTTCCAATAGAAACAGAGCCCCGAACCGTTACATCATAATTAGGGAATTCTTCACGGGCAATTTTTGATGCTGAATAAATACTTGCCCCTGCTTCACTAACCACAAAAACCTGAACATCATTTTTAAAATGCACTTTACGTATTAATGCTTCTGTTTCGCGTGAAGCCGTTCCGTTTCCTATCGCAATGGCTTCAATTTTATAAGCATCTGCTAATGAACTGATTTTTTTTATAGCACCAGACGCATCACTTTTTGGGGGATGTGGATAGATTGTTTCATTATATTTTAATTGTCCCTGAGCATCTAAACAAACCACTTTACAACCCGTTCTAAAACCCGGGTCTATAGCTAATACCCGTTTTTCTCCAATTGGAGAACCTAACAAGAGTTGCTTTAAGTTTTTAGCAAAGACGTTGATAGCGGATTCGTCTGCTTTTTCTTTAGCATTTTGAAGGGATTCATTGGATAAAGATGGCATTAATAATCTTTTATAAGCATCTTGAATAGCTACTTTAATTTGTGCAGTACAGTCGTTGTTTGAGCGTATGATGCGTTCTTCTATTTTACTAATAGCCTTGTCATCATCAATTTCAATTTTTACTTTTATAAAGCCTTCATTTTCTGCTCTTAAAATAGCTAAAAGCCTGTGTGATGGTATTCTTGATAATGATTCTGACCAATCAAAATAGTCTCTATATTTTTGGGCTGCCTCATCTTCTGTTTTTGATTTCACAACTTTAGTAGAAATTATGGCAAAACGTTCTAATTGGTGACGAATATTATTCCTGATATCAGTACGTTCATTAATCCATTCTGCAATAATATGTCTTGCGCCCTCTAAAGCATCACTAGCAGAATTTACTTCTCCTTTCACATAATTAAAAGCTATTGATTCAATATCACGGGCATTTTGACTCATGATGATTTTTGCCAGAGGTTCCAGTCCATTTTTTCTTGCGGTTTCTGCCTTGGTCTTTCTGCTCTTTTTAAAAGGTAAATATAAATCTTCAAGCGCTGTTAAATCTAGAATGAATTCTATTTTATCTTTTAATTCTGCAGTTAAAACCTCTTGCTCTTCAAGTGCTTTTATAATAGTTGCTTTCCGCTTTTCTAAAGCTTCAAATTGTTCTTTATATTTAACAATTTCTCCAATTTGAACCTCATCTAAATTGCCTGTTCGTTCCTTTCTGTATCGCGAAATAAAGGGAATGGTGCAATCTTCATTTAGTAACTCAACAGTGTTTTTTACTGATGTTTCTGTCAACTGAGTTTGGGAAATTATATAATTTATTATTTGAATCATTTTATCCTATTTAAAGCAAAAAAAATCTCGTTTTCAAAGTAACATTGAAAACGAGATTTATACAAGTATTATCTTATTTATTAATTGCCTGCTTGTGTTTTCGCGTCTTGAATCATTTTTTCATTCGGTAATATGGCAATATTTACTCGTCTGTTTTTGGCGCGTCCTTCAGCAGTATTATTATCATGAAGTGGTTGTGTTTCACCAAACCAGTTGGTAGTTAAACGCGATTGACTTATTCCTTTTTGGATTAAATAGTTAGTAACTGCATTAGCTCTATTTTTAGAAAGCGTCATATTATAATCATCTGCCCCAACACTATCAGTATGTCCAACAACCAATAAATTAGTGTCTGGATATTCTTTAAAAACACCAATAAGTTTATCAAGTGTGGTTTGAGATGCTGCGTTAATATTATATTTATTAGTATCAAAATAAACACCACTACTTTCATCAAAAGTCACTACAATACCATCATCAACGCGTTCTACTTGTGCCCCGGGAATTTCTTCTTCAATTTTCTGGGCTTGTTTATCCATTTTGTTCCCAATAAGAACCCCTGCGGTTCCTCCAACTACGCCACCAATAACCGCCCCCAATTCACCATTTCCGCCTTTGCCTACATTATTTCCTATAATAGCACCCAAAATTGCTCCTCCAGTAGCTCCAATAACAGCTCCTTTTTGTTTGTTGTTTGCATTTTGAACAGCACTACAGTTTGTTAAACTAATAGTCAATGCAATTGCTAAAACCAATATTCCAATTTTATTTATAAGTGTCTTCATCTCTTTAAAGTTTTGTAAAATTCATCGTAATCGTAAAAGGCTTTCCGTCAACAGAAACAGTTTGTTGCCATTGCATTATTGTATCTGATAATGAGGTTAAACTCAATCTAAACCCTTGATTAGTTTCTGATTTTTGTTTTTCATTCGTTGGCTTTAATAAAAAATCATAAAGTCCAGTTTTATTATCAATTTCCTGAATTGTAAAGACAAAATTTCTAACTCCAGTCGAACAACTTGTCTCATTAATAGAATAAGTTCCTGTATTATTGTTTGGAATAAATTTCCATGTGCTACCCTCAAAACAATCTTTAGAGGTGTCGCTTAACAGCGTTACATTAAATTTTCCTGCCGTATTATAGGCTATAGAACTTAAAGTCCATTCTCCTTTAATAACTTTTTTAGATTCTCTAACCGTTTTAGATGTTCCACAAGATATTAAAGCTAGCGTAAAAAGAAAAAGAACGAGTCGTTTCATACATTTTTATTTAGTTATTAATTACCTATTGCAATTAATTGATATACGAAAATTAGTGCTATTAAGACTTTAAAAATGGATACATGTTTACAGATATTCTTAAAAGAGCAAATCGTTAATTCTAGTTATTTACAATTGTCTTTGAAATAAGGTATAAACATATGGACGTTCTCCCCCAAAAGGATTTATAAACGTATGATTAAATGTTTTAATTAATGTAAAATTAGGGCCTAAGTTATTTTGAAGTATTTCTACATTATAACGCTTTAAATCGAGCCCGCAGCATTTTTGAGCGCCTTCTAACGAGAATACAGCAATAATAACATACCCCTTTTTACGAACAACCTTTTGAATTAGGTTAAAATAGCTCCTTTGTTCCTTTTCTTTTAAAAAGAAATGTAACACCGCGCGATCAATCCACAAATCGACATTTTGTATTTTATTTAATTTATCAGGGTTTGTTAAGTCGTCCTGGATACATGTAAGATTATAATTATGTGATTTTTTAATTCGCTGTTTTAACTTTTGCAAAGCCAATTCGCTAAGATCATTGGCTATAATATTTGTGAATTTTTCTTCTATAAGCGCATCTATTAAAGTGGTTGTTCCTGCTCCCACATTTAAAATAGTTGCATCCTTTTGTAAATCACATGCATTCACCAATTCTATAGTTTGCAAAGGGATTGCTTCAAACCACCCCAACTGCTCATCTTCATTATTATATGCAGTATTCCAGTGATTATTTAGATTAGAGATCATATTGCAGTTTAGTTAATAAAAAACTATTATCCAGCTAAATTTCTTTTGGCAGATACTAACTCTTCTAATACTTTGGTTTTATTAGACAGGTCGTAACAAGGGCATTTCGAGCATCGTTTATTTTTGCCCTTTTTATAACTTTTACAACAACTACTGTTTAAACTATCTGAAGGGATTACTCCTAACTTAATAAGTTTCTTAATAGCTTTTTTTTGTTTCTTTTTTCCCAAGACAGCGCCTTATTAGAAGATGAAAAATAAAAATTATTCGGCTGTTGGTGCCGCTACTGTAGTAACATTTAGTTGTTGTATATCTCTGTCAAATAAATATAATCCACCTTTATCGTCTCCAATAAGATTTATTTTATCCAGTATATTTCTTGCTACCGCTTCTTCTTCAATTTGTTCAGCAACATACCATTGTAGAAAATTATGGGTTGCATAATCTCTTTCCTGTAATGTTACATGAACCAATTCATTAATGCTATTTGAAACAAAAATCTCGTGTGAAAGAAGTTCTTCAAACATCTCCTTAAAAGACCCAAAAGTAACATGTGGAGAAGATAATTCTGATATTTGAGCATGTCCACCTCGTTCGTTAACAAACTTCACTAATTTAAGCATATGATCTCTCTCTTCCTGAGATTGCTTATACATAAAACCAGCAATACCTTCTAACCCTTTAACTTCAGCCCAACAAGCCATTGCTAAATAAATTTGAGATGATTCTGCTTCTATTTTTATTTGATTATTTAAAGCTTTTTCTATAGATTTTGATAACATAATTTTAGTTTTTTGTAAATTTAATAAATTATCAGCTTATTTGTAAGCCATTTGTAGTATTAGAATCATCTGGATTAACAAACACCAATTTCCCTTCCTGGTTTTCAGTCATTAAAATCATTCCTTGGCTTTCCACGCCACGTAATTCCCTCGGAGCTAGATTCACTAAAACAGTCACTTTTTTACCAATTACCTCTTCTGGTGTAAAGCTTTCTGCTATTCCAGAAACAATAGTACGCACATCAATTCCAGTATCTACTTTCAATACAAATAGCTTTTTAGCTTTAGGCATCTTTTCTGCTTCCAAAATAGTCCCTACACGTATGTCAAGCTTAGTGAAATCGTCAAAAGTGATTGTGTCCTTTTGTGGCTCAACAATTTTACTTGCTGCTTCATTTGCTTTTTTACTTGCAATTAATTTATCTAATTGCTTTTGAATGGTGTCGTCTTCAATTTTAGAAAACAACAACTCGGCTTCACCTATTTGGTGTCCCGCAGGAATTAATATGTTTTTTGAAGTAATATCACTCCAAGACATTTTAATCGGTTCAAAAGAAATATTGAGCATATTTCTAAGCTTTGAAGAAGTAAAAGGCAAAAACGGTTCACTTAACGTTGCTAAAGCACTTGCTATTTGTAGGGCAACATACATAATAGTTTGAACACGTGCTTCATCTACTTTTATTACTTTCCATGGCTCTTCATCAGCTAAATACTTATTTCCAAGTCTAGCCAGGTTCATCAACTCCATTTGTGCTTCTCTAAAACGATAACGCTCAATTGAACCTGATATAATATTTGGAAATGCTTTTACTTCATCTAAAGTTTCTAAATCAATTTTAGAAAATGCATTTGGGGCAGGAACAATCCCCTGATAATATTTGTTAGTGAGTACAACAACCCGATTAATAAAGTTTCCGAAAATAGCCACTAATTCGTTGTTATTTCTTGCTTGAAAATCCTTCCAAGTAAAATCGTTGTCCTTGGCTTCTGGTGCGTTTGCTGTTAAGGCATAACGCAGTACATCTTGCTGATTTGGAAACTCAATTAAATAATCTGGCAACCAAACAGCCCAGTTTTTTGAGGTTGAAAGCTTGTTCCCTTCCAAATTTAAAAACTCATTTGCAGGCACATTTTCCGGTAAAATATAACTGCCTTCGGCTTTTAACATGGCTGGAAAAATAATACAATGAAACACAATATTATCTTTCCCAATAAAATGTATCAATTTAGTGTCTTTATCTTTCCAATAAAGTTCCCAATCTTTTCCAACTTGTTTTGCCCATTCTTTGGTAGAAGATATATAACCAATTGGTGCATCAAACCAAACATAGAGTACTTTTCCTTCGGCTCCTTCAACAGGCACAGGAATTCCCCAATCTAAATCACGTGTTACTGCTCTTGGACGCAAACCATCATCAATCCAGGATTTAACCTGTCCATACACATTTGGCTTCCAGTCGCTTTTGTGACCATCCAAAATCCATTCCCGTAAAAATGCCTCGTGCTTATCTAAAGGTAAAAACCAGTGTTTTGTTTGTTTTAATGTTGGCGCGTTTCCAGTTATTGCCGACTTTGGATTGATTAAATCGGTCGCATTATGGCTGGTTCCACATTTCTCACATTGGTCTCCATAACTTTCTTCATTGCCGCATTTAGGGCATGTACCAATAACAAAACGATCTGCTAAAAATTGATTGGCCTTTTCGTCGTAAAGCTGTTCATTAGTTTCTTCGATAAACTCCCCTTTATCATATAGCTCTTTAAAAAATTCAGAAGCCGTTTCATGGTGAATTTTAGCCGAAGTACGTGAATAATTATCAAAAGAAATTCCAAATTCTTCAAACGATTTTTTAATAATCGCATGGTATTTATCTACAACATCTTGAGGAGACACGCCCTCATTTTTTGCCTTAATAGTAATGGGCACACCATGTTCATCACTTCCACAAATAAACGCCACATCGTTGCCAGTTAACCTTAAATATCTGCTGTATATATCTGCCGGTACATAAACTCCTGCTAAATGGCCAATATGAATAGGCCCGTTAGTATATGGTAAAGCAGCTGTAATGGTATATCTTTTTGACATTATCTTTGTTTTGAAGGCACAAAAGTACGCATTTAGAGAAGGATTTAGAAAAAAAATGTACATTTACAATATGTCAAATCGCCCACTAATTTTAAGCTTGCTTTGTGTTACCTTTTTCTTTTCTGGAAAAAATGTTTTTGCACAAAATGAGGCTTTACAAAAACATGAAAACATTTTGATACAGCCACCATATTTAAATGTAGGAGATACAGTAGCAATTGTTGCTCCATCTGGAATTTTAAAAAACAGAACCCGAGAAATTAAAAAAGCTAAAGATTTAATAGAATCCTGGGGACTGGAAGTTGTTATTGAAAAAAATGTGTTTAATAAAAATAATCACTTTGCCGGAACTGATGAAGAACGTAGTGAAGATCTTCAAAAAGCAATGGATAATAAAGCTATTAAAGCTATTTGGTGCGCACGAGGAGGTTATGGAACCGTTCGAGTTTTGGATAAATTAGATTATACTGAATTTAGAAAAAACCCGAAATGGATTATTGGTTATAGTGATATTACGGCCTTGCACAATCAAGTTCATAATGAAGGCTTTGAAAGTATTCATGCTATCATGTGCACAAGCTTACAAGATGATCCAGATGAAATTAAGGAATCTATTCAAACGTTTAAGGACGCTATTTTTGGCAAACCCTTAAAATATAATTTAAAAGGCTCTAAATACAATAAAGCAGGCTCTGTCACAGCTCCTATTATTGGTGGTAATTTAAGTATTTTATATAGTATGTTAGGATCTAAAACAAGTGTAGATACTAGTGGAAAAATATTGTTTATAGAAGACATTGGAGAATATAAATATCATATCGACCGTATGTTACAAAGTCTTAAACGCGCTGGTTATTTTAATAACTGTAAGGGCGTTGTTGTTGGTGATATGACAAAACTTAGAAAAAACACAACTCTATGGGGAAGTTCTGTTGAGCAACTGATTATAGATGCTTTAAAAGAATATAATTTTCCAATTGCTTTTAATATGCCAGCAGGCCATGAAAAGGATAATCGTGCTATTATTTTAGGGAAAATAGTGAACTTAACTGTAAATAATGAACATTCAACTATTATTTTTTAGAATTATTAAAATACATCATAAACTTGTATTAAAATTTTAATAATCTTTAAAAAATCCCCAGATGAAGAAAAAATTACAATTACTAGTAGTAACCTTTACAATTTTAATTTCTGTAAATGTAAAAGCCGATACAATTATTAATTCGGAATTAAATTTAAACAATCCAGATGTTCGTAAGTGCTTGATGGAAGCTTCAAATTATGATGGCTGGAAGTTAGCATCAACTTATTTGGATTCTAACGAAAACTTAGTGTTCATTTTTTTAAAAGGAAATGATAAGAAAATATATATTAGTAAATAATTACTAGCTATATTTTTAGTTTTGACAAACAAAAAGAACGCGGGTTTAAAACCCGCGTTCTTTTTGCAATAACTCATAAGATTCTTGAACCCGTCTAAACTTTTCTTCTGCACCATTTTGATGTTCTGTGCCTAAGTGCATAACTTTATCAGGGTGGTATTTTTTAGCCATGGTTCTATAGGCTTTTTTAATTTCATCATTACTGGCTGTTTTATCAATTTCAAGAATTTTATATGCATTATCGGTGCTTTCGTAAAACATCGCTTTAATACTTTCGTAATCTTTAGAGTTAATCCCTAAATAGCCCGCAATAATATAAATTTGATTTATTTCATCTGTATTTACATCGCCATCTGCTTTTGCTATACCAAATAAAAAATGAATCAATTGCAATCGCGACGGATGACGCATCATTTGCCTTATTTGCAAACATACTTGTCTGGTAGATATATCTTGTTGCTTATTTATTTCTTTAAATAACCTAAATGCATTATTAGCACGCTCTTTTCCATACATGCCCACAAACTGCTGCCTTACAAAATCCAATTCGCGTTGATCTTGTTTTCCATCTGCTTTTATTACAATACTCGATAATATAAGAAGGCTCACTTCAAAATCTCCCGATTGCGTTTTTGTGTGCTGTAGCTGTTTTGCTTGATCTACCCCATTTCCAATCGCATCAACTACACTGCCTAAGGCTAATCCAATAATTGCGCCAATAGGACCTCCAAACGACCACCCCAAAGCACCTCCAATCCATTTTGAAAAACTCATGTAAGAATAAATTTTGTTTATCGTCAAATATAATATTTGTTTGTAGATTGCAAGGCTTAATTGTTACACAATTGATATCTTTGCAATCACATTAAGTTAATATTTAAAATAAAAAAAATATGTATCCAGCAGAATTAGTAAAACCAATGCGTGAAGATTTAACCAAAGTTGGTTTTGAAGAATTGCATACAGCACAAGCTGTTGATGCGGCTTTAGCAAAGGAAGGTACTACGTTAATTGTGGTGAATTCGGTTTGTGGTTGTGCTGCAGCAAATGCACGCCCTGGAGCTCGAATGAGCTTACAAAACGCTAATAAACCAGACCATATTGTTACGGTTTTTGCAGGTGTTGACAGAGAAGCTGTCGATCAAGCAAGGCAACATATGGTGCCTTTCCCTCCAAGTTCTCCTTGTATGGCCTTATTTAAAGATGGTGAATTAGTTCATATGTTAGAACGTCATCACATTGAAGGACGACCTGCTGAAATAATTGCAGAAAACCTAATGGACGCTTACAACGAGCATTGTTAAAACAAAAAAATAAAGTGCCAAATATAAACCACGGGAATTCCCGTGGTTTATTATTTCTGACACAACAAAATTTGTAATAGCACGTTTATTCAACTAAATCTGGATTATGAGAAAATTTGTTTTCTTAGCGCTAATTTCCCTGTTAACAATTGCTATGCAATGTAAAACTGATAATACCAATCTAACCTTTGAAGAAGAAAAAAAGCTTTTAACTGAATTAAAATTAGAAATTGAAAATCTTGCAAATACCTCCGTTTGCAATGATTCTACAGAGTGTAAATTTATAGCGTTTGGCAGTAAACCTTGTGGTGGACCATGGCAATATTTAATATACTCAACCTCTATTGATACTGATAAGCTGGAGGATTTAGTAGGGAATTATAACCAAAAAGAGGATGATTTTAATCGTACTTGGAATGTGGTTTCAGATTGTTCATTTGCATTACCCCCAACAAATATAAATTGCGAAAATAATACTTGTGTCGCTGTTTACTAAATTAAGTTTTTATCTGTTTTAAACCTATGCAAAAAGTACTTTCATATCCATTAACAGTTATTTATTATATTTTTTTCTTGACAACATTAATCATTTTTCATCCTATACAATGGATTTGTTTTAATGTTTTTGGATATCAGGCACATAAAAAAAGTGTTGATATTTTACAATGGAGTTTAATGCGGTGTGGAAATCTTTTAGGTACCCGTTATACGTTTTCAAATACCTATAAAATACCCATTACACAACCATTAATAATTGTTGCCAACCACCAAAGCTTACACGATATATACCCTATTACATGGTACATGCGCAAACATCATCCTAAATTTATAAGCAAACTGGAATTAGGTAAAGGGATTCCAAGCGTATCCTATAATTTACGCCATGGTGGGGCTGCATTAATTGATAGAAAAAACCCAAGACAATCATTACCAGCATTAATGAAATTTGGCGAATATATTGAAGAGTCCAGACGCGCTGCTGTTATTTTTCCCGAAGGTACCCGGAGTAAAAATGGAGAGCCTAAACCTTTTCAAACAAAAGGGTTGGAAATTTTATTTAAAAAAGTGCCTTCAGCTTTAATTGTACCGATTTCTATAAATAACTCCTGGAAAATGTATAAATATGGCAAATTTCCAATGGGAATTGGCTCCCATATTACATTTACTGTACATGAGCCTATAAAATTAGCTACCTTTGTCCACAAAGAGACCCTTATAAAAACCATAGAAGCCACCATTAAAAATAATATTCATCCCTAAAATTAATATATGTCATTAAAAAATGTCCGCTTGGAAGTCATGAAGTTTTTGGAAAAAGACGTTGATACCTTAATTGAAAAATATCTTATTCCAATAGAAAAAATATGGCAACCGTCAGATTTTTTGCCAAATTCTGAAGGCAATACTTTTTTTGATGAGGTTAAAGAAATAAGAGAGCTATCAAAAGAATTACCTTATGATTTTTGGGTTGTTTTAGTAGGAGACATGATTACCGAAGAAGCTTTACCAACTTATGAGTCTTGGTTAATGGATGTTGAAGGTGTCGACCAGGTAAGTGGAGATAATGGCTGGTCAAAATGGGTAAGACACTGGACGGCGGAAGAAAACAGACATGGCGATGTTCTTAATAAATACTTATACTTGTCTGGAAGAGTGAATATGAAAGAAATTGAAAAGACCACTCAATATTTAATTGCCGATGGTTTTGATATTGGAACTGATAGAGATCCTTATAAAAACTTTGTTTATACCAGTTTTCAAGAATTAGCTACTTATATTTCGCATAATAGAGTTGCTAAAATCGCGACAAAAAGTGGAAACAAACAACTGGGTAAAATGTGCAAAATCATTTCTGGCGACGAAATGAGACATCATCATGCCTATTCAGAATTTGTAGAACGTATTTTTAAAGTAGATCCCAGTCAAATGATGATGGCTTTTCATTATATGATGAAACAAAAAATAACAATGCCTGCTCATTTTTTAAGAGAATCTGGAAATAAAATAAGTACCGCTTTTGAAGAATTTTCTAATACAGCACAGCGTATTGGTGTTTATACCTCAAGGGATTATATCGAAATTCTTGAAAAACTAATTGCGCGCTGGGAAATTGACAAAATCACAAACCTTTCTGAAGAAGCTGAAAAAGCAAGAGATTATTTAATGAGACTTCCGGAAAGAATGCTAAGGCTAGCTGATAGAATGACCATTCCAGAAAATTCATTTCAATTTAAATGGGTAGAGCCTGCGAAATTAAAATTTTAAATTCTGTTTATCTATTAAATTAATTCCTTTTGTTTCAAGAGGAATTTTTAATTTTAGGACTATGCTTAATACTGAAGATCAAATAACCAGAACCATTGCTTTTGTAAAAGAACAATTAGCAAATGCTGAAGGCGGACACGACTGGTTTCATATAGAACGTGTTTATAATAATGCCTTACTTATTTCAAAAACTGAAGATGTTGATTTGTTAGTAGTATCTCTTGGAGCTTTACTACATGACATTGCTGACAGCAAATTTCATGATGGTGACGAATCTGTTGGTCCTAAAATAGCACGTGAATTTTTATTTAATTTAAATGTAGATTCAATAGTTATTGAGCATGTTATTAATATTATAGACAATATCTCATTTAAAGGCGGCCATGTAACACAACAATTTCATTCTAAAGAACTTGACGTAGTTCAAGATGCTGACAGATTAGATGCTATTGGTGCCATAGGCATTGCAAGGTGTTTTAATTATGGTGGGTTTAAGAACCGTCAACTTTATAACCCAGAAATAAAGCCTAATCTTAAAATGACAAAAGAAGAATATAAAAACTCAAACGCTCCCACAATTAATCATTTTTATGAAAAGCTTCTCCTTTTAAAAGATAAAATGAATACTCAAACAGGGAAAAAAATTGCTTTAGAAAGACATCAGTATATGGAACGTTTTTTAGACCAATTTTATAAAGAATGGAAGGGGATTAATTAATTGTAAGTGTGTGATTTAATTATAAATTAATACGTTAAACTTAAGAAAAAAGTTAAATCATATAAGAAAAACTGTTGTTAATCGATAAAGCTATGAAATTATAAATTGTTTACATTAATTCGTACGTTAAACCTAAATCATCATGTCTATACTATCTTATAGAAAAAAAGTGCTTTTTTTTCTTTTTATAAATTTATTTTGCCTCTCAATAATTGCTCAGTCAATAACAATTACCTCTCCAAATGGTGAAGAATTTTGGCAAGTTGGAAAAACTCCTTTTATTAAATGGGAAAGTGCGGGATTAACTTCATCTGTTGTTTTAGAATATTCGGTAAATAATGGTGTGGATTGGCTTCCTATTGCCAATGTTTCGAATACATCTAGTAGTTATTCATGGGTGATCCCTAACACTATTTCTTCGCAATGTTTAGTGCGAGCAACCTCTAATACAATTAATGATATAAGTGATAGTGCTTTTGAAATTTCAGACGACACTTCCTCTTGTAATATTGTGATTTTGGGTTCATCAACTGCCTATGGCACTGGAGCAACACCCATTGAAAATTCTTGGGTAAATTTATATAAGGCTGCCATTTTTCAAAAAAACACAAAACTAAATGTTATTAATTTAGGTTATCCTGGACTGACAACGTATCAAATCTTACCAACAGGAACAACGCTTCCTGATGGTGTAAGTGAAACAATAGACCTAAATAGAAATATTACTAAAGCCTTAGACAATAATCCTACTGCTATTATTGTAAATATGCCTTCTAATGATACGGATAAAGGGTATTCAATAGCAAGTCAATTACAGAATTTTGAGACTTTATATACAACAGCCTCAAATAATTCGGTTGAAATGTGGATAACAACTACACAGCCTCGAAATTTTACAGATCCCGCCAAAATTCAAACCCAAATAGATCTTAAAAATGACATTCTTTCTATTTATGGGGTGAAGGCTATCGATTTTTGGTCCAATATTGCCGATGTTGACGGAAAAATTTTGAGCACAGTAGATAATGGCGATGGAATACATGTTAATAATATTGGCCATAATATTTTATTTAATGGGTCATTAATTAAAAATATTGATGCAACAACATGTTCAAATAAACCACTAAGCTTAACAGAGATCGCTGTTAATAATAGTTATAATCTTAAAGTATTTCCAAATCCTGTAAAAGACTATCTTCTTATTGAGTTTGAATCTAACAATTCGGGCGAATTAAAAGTTGATTTTTATGATCTTTTAGGTAGGAAATTATTCCATAAAAATTCTGATTTTAACTTTTTTAAAAAAGGAACTAATTCAATGTCCATTCAATTAGATGAAACAACTTCATTTCATTCTCAATTTATTTTTGGAATATTTACCTTTAAAACAGATAATAATATTGTCCAAAAACAAATAAAACTTTTTAAAGAATAATTGTTTGAGTAAATGTATTTATTGAATTATCAGTTTAATTTCCTTTCTATATTTAGAAGCACTTTTACCTGTAATGTCATTAAACTGTTTATTGAAATGAGAGAAATTATTAAACCCACACTCAAAACAAATATCTGCAATACTTAACTGACTTTCATTTAACAACTTAGTGGCATGAACCACACGATATTCATTCACTAATTCGGTAAACGTTTTATTAGTTGTTTTTTTAAAAAATCTACAAAATGCAGGCACTGTCATACTCACTTCTTCGGCTATTTCTTCTAAACGAATATGCCGTTGAAAATTATTGTTTATAAACTTAAAAATAATATCAATTTTAGAACTGTCTTGTGGTTTAGTTTCAAAAGCAAATCCATCTGCATTTAATAAGGTATAATCATTTGATAAGGCCAGATCATTTAAAACTTCAAGAAGTTTTAAAATTCTTTCAAAACCTTCAACTTCTGTTAGTTTTTCAATTTTTGGTCCAATCATTTTTTTTGCTTCTGGTTTAAAAAGCACACCTTTTTTAGCTCTTTCAAATAAAGAAACTATCCCATTCATTTCCGGCGCATTAAAAAATCCTTCCCCTAAAAAGTCGGGTTTAAACTGAACAACCGTTTCAGTACCATTTGTAGTTAATCTATCTGTAAAGCCATTATGAGGCAAATTCGAACCTAATAATATAAGTTGACTATTATTAAAATATGACAAATGATTTCCAATGTGTCTTTTCCCTTTCCCTTTATTAACATATACTAATTCCAGTTCTGGGTGGAAATGCCAAAAAGGATAATTATTTTCTCTCTTTTCAGAATGTTGTTTTACCACCAAGGAGCTACCAAAGGCTGGACTTACTTTTTCAAAAGCTGGTTTCTTATTAGGCATAAGTATTTTTCTACAAGTTTACAATATAATGTCCTGAAAAAAATATAGTCAATTAACACAAATGTATTCTAAATTAACTTAACATTAAATTAACATAGGATATATTGATAAAATAGCACATATATTAATCAAAATTGATGTTTTATAAGCTTGAAACCCATTATACATTTGCCTAGTAAAACAATTAAAAAACCAAATCATGAAAAACAGAAAAACAACAATTAGAAAAATATTATTAACAGGCGCTCTTTTAACCGCTTTAATTAATAATGCGACAACCAATTTATATCATAATCCTGTAACGGATTTGAAGAAAACAACATTTACGGTAAATAATGTTAAACAGGGCAATAAATTAACAATTAAGGATTTAAACGGTATTATCCTTTATAAAGAACAAATTAAAGATTCCGGACTGTACTCAAAAGGGTTTGATTTAACATCATTACCCGATGGTTCTTATGTATTTGAACTGGAAAAAGATTTCGAAATTAAATCATTTCATTTTACTGTAAATTTAAATGAAGTGGTCTTTAATAAAAATGAAATAACCATTTATAAGCCTTGTGTTACTTCAAAAAACAACTATATATATATTTCTAAATTAGCTCTAGACAATGCCCCTCTTGACGTTAAAATATATTATCAAGATGGAATAGAGTTAATCTATTCTGAAAGTATTAAGGATACAAAGGTTATTGAAAAAGCTTATAAACTTGACGCGAATGCAAAAGGGAAATATAAAATAGTTTTAAAATCGAACGGAAGAGAATATTATGAATATATAACATTTTAAATGTCTGCACTAAGGTCGTTTATTTAAAGAAGGAATTAATATTCTAATTTCAATTTAAAAAATATCTCATGGAAATACTACTTAGCATTTTTGAAAAAAAAATAATAAAGTATCATACTGTTTTAGCGAATCTTAAAAGGTTTTATGAAACCCAGAAAACCAAAAGAATTCTTCTTAATATTATTTGGGGAATTATAAATATAACTGCTTTGATGTTTGTTACTAATATTATGATTGCATTTCATTTAGAACTTATATGGAGTTCTTTTGTTTTATTATATGCCTCTGTTTATTGGGTCGTATCCTCTTTATTAATCGATGCATTAATTGGAGATGAAATTGATGGCTGAATCTCTTAAATCAATCAAAGGATTTCAAAATCTATATTAATTTAGAAATACTTTATCTCAGAAAATTGAAACCTTGTTAAAATAACATATAAATCCATCAATATTGATGTTTTAAACCATCCATAACCCAAGTACATTTACATAGAGTTAATAGATAATAAAAATACACATCATTTGTACGTGATGTCTTAATTAGTTTAGTTTGTTAGTAAAAGTGAGTTTAACCACTCACTTTTACTTTTTTATATCATTTGCAATTTGAAGTTGCCCACAACCTATTAACTTCCTGGAAATTCCGCTTTACGCTTTTGTAAGAATGCAGTTGTCCCTTCAGTAAAATCATCAGTGCCAAAGCAATTTCCAAATTCGTTTATTTCAACTTCAAAACCATCAACACCGTCTATGTAATTGGCGTTAATTGCTCTAATGGTAGCACTAATTGCTATTGATGAATTTCGCGATATTTTTTCTGCTATCTTTTCACAATTGGCTATTAACTCTTCCTGACTTGTTACATGATTTACCAAACCATAAGACAATGCCTGATTAGCATCTATCATTCCAGCAGTCATAATCATTTCCATAGCCCTTCCTTTACCAACCAAATTAGGTAATCGCTGAGTACCTCCATATCCAGGAATAACTCCCAGAGACACTTCTGGAAGACCCATTTTTGCATTATGACTTGCGATTCTAAAATGACAAGCCATGGCCAATTCTAAACCACCACCAAGCGCAAAACCATTTACCGCAGCGATTACAGGAGTTGATAAATTTTCAATAAAATCAAATAATATTTCTTGTCCTTTGGCCGCGAGTCTTTTTCCTTCGGACACACTAAAATTAGCAAACTCACTAATATCAGCACCGGCTACAAAAGCCTTTTCACCACTACCTGTTATAATAATAACCTTAATCTCTTTATCCTCATCTGCTTCTTTAAAAGCTTCATGTAATTCCTCAATAGTTTCTTTATTTAAGGCATTTAACTTATTCGGGCGATTAATAGTAATAAAGCATATGCTATTACTAGTCTCTGATAAAATGTTGTTGTAACTCATGATATATTAATGTTTTCTAAATTTTTATTTTTGAAATAATTCTAATCCTTTAATAGTTTCAGATTCATAAAACCGTATGGCCGTTTTTACAATTTTATCTGATTTATCTCTTGGTGATTTTGTTATGTACCTTGCTTTAGAGTTGTTCAAATTTAATGTGTAATGTCCATTGAAGTTATCATCTTCATTCGAAAATAATGTGACTATCTTTCCTTCGAATGTCCAAGTCCCTTTTCCATAATAGTTTTCTTCTGTATTTACTTTTGAAACTGCAGAAAGATCTCTTAAAAAGTGATATAAAAATGTGCCATCAGAATTTAATGCGAGTGTCCATTTTATTTTTGTACCATCATTATTAATAGGTTCTTTTACATATACACCAGATTGTGCAAACAAATTTATACTGAATAATAAAAATAGTATTAAAATTCCCAGTTTCATAGTCTCCCCTTTTTATAAAACCCTTGGAATGCTTACTTTAAAGGTCGTTCCTTTATTACTTTCCGATTCAAATGAAATAGTTCCATGATGCATTTCAACAATGTTTTTAACCATGGCAAGTCCAAGACCCATACCACTTGTTTTTGTGGTAAATTTTGGCTCAAATACTTTGAGTTTATTTTCCTCCAAAACACCAGTCCCATTATCAGAAATAGTAATAACCACCTGGTTTTTTACTGTATTTACATTAACTTTTATTTTAGGTTCTCTGTTGTTTGGTATTGCCTGAATACCGTTTTTCACCAAATTAGTAACTACACGTATTAATTGAGTTCGATCAAATTTTGCTATAATTTCTTCAGAATCTGTTGAAAACTCAATATATTCTTCATTAAAAATATCTAACGCGAGTTTTACTATTTTAACCACATTCAACGTTTCATTTTGCTGTGCAGGCATTTTTGCGAAATTTGAAAACGCAGAGGCTATTGAACTCATGGTATCGATTTGTTGAATCAATGTCTTACTATATTCATCTACTTTTTTGTGAATATTTTCATCATTTGGATCGAACTTTCGTTGAAAATTCTGTACCGTTAAACGCATAGGGGTTAAAGGGTTTTTTATCTCATGAGCAACCTGTTTTGCCATTTCTCTCCACGCTTGCTCTCTTTCAGAAGTTGCCAGTTTAACGGCGCTTTCTTCAAGCTGATCAATCATACTATTATAGGATTTTACCAAAACATTAATTTCTTCACTGGTATCGCCTATTTCAATTTTTTCATTTCTTTTTTCCAAGCGTGTTGTATTGATTTTATCGCTAATTGCTTTTAATGATTTTGTTATGTATTTGGACAAAACAAATGCAATAGCAACAGCCATAAATAACACAAAAGAATAGGCGTATAGCAACCTTAATAAAAATTCATTCAACTCTTTAGAAAGAAAATCATCATTCTCGAGATAAGGTAAATTTAATATAGCCAAAGGTTTTGACTTATTATCAGTTATATAAGAATAAGAAGATTGAAATATCTCTCCGTTTTCCTCGCTTTTTTCAATATAATGATGTTGCGCAGTATTTGATAATTCGTTTAAAATGTCGGTTCTAATACACACTTGAAGGGTGTCTAATGTAAATGTTGCTCTGGAGGTTTTTAAAAGTGTACCGTCGAGGTCATATAGATTCAATTGAAGTGAATGAATATCGGCAATTTTATAAATTTCATCCTTAAAGATTAACGGGATTTCTCTGGTAGTAACAGGATAAGATGTTTCCTTTAAAACAAAATTTATATGACTTTGGATTGCCTTTTCTTTTCTTTCTAGCCTTTGCTTGTGGTAATCTTTTGTTTCTTCTTTATATTGATAAATGGCCACCGAAGCAATTAAAACTGATGCCATTAGTACCAAAAGTATCATTCCTATAAAAATACGGGTACGTAAGGACATTTTTTTTAAATTCATGCACAGTAGTTTTTAAAAATCAATAATAAAAATGATTTTTTTGGCAAATTAAAGATAACAATAATTAGACCAATCCTGTTTTAAGCTTCCGGATTTTTGGTTCTAATATTTTTATAAACTTTGAAGCCTAACATAATTAAAACGCCTAAAACAACTAAACCTATAATGCCATAAACCCAATTAATGGCATTTTTTAATATCACCAAAAAAACTACTGCAAACAAAATAAAGGTAGCACCTTCATTCCAAATGCGCATAAAACTAGAGGTTTTCTTAACGTTATCATTTTGTAATTGCTTAAAATATTGATGTGTTTTTAAATGGTAAATAATAAGAAGTATAACAAAGACCAACTTTACATGCATCCATGGTTGTTCCAGCCAATACGGTTGTAAAAAAAGTAACCAAACAGCAAAAATAGTAGCCAGTATTGCCGAGGGCCAGGTTATAATATACCACAGTCTTTTGCTCATTAATTTAAGTTGTTTTCCCAAAATTTCCTTTTCAGGTGATGGTTTATGAAAAGACTCTATTTGATATACAAATAATCGCGGAATATAAAATAAGCCCGCAAACCACGTTATTACAAATATGAGATGAAATGATTTTATATAATTGTAAAACTCCATTATTTTTCGATGAATAAATAGTTTAATTTTTTATTGTTAAACTCAGAATTAAAGGCGCTAATTTCATCGCTTACTAAGCTGTTAAAAGTATTTAATTGCTCTTTAATTTTTGTAGTTAACTCATTTTTTACAGCGACATCTTGATCTGTTGGCGCAAAATCGCCCATGCTTACTAAGGCATTTAAATGTCCTAATTTATTGGTTAGTCTAATTGGAAAATTTAATGGGTCTTGTCCGCTTTTGTTTTGTGTTTGATATAAAGCCTCTTCAATTTTTGTAAATTCCCCTATTAATTTTTTTGATTTTTCCAAAAGATCTTTAACATCAACATTATTTTTATACTGCGTTTCAAAAGCGGATAATTGATCCTTTATTTTTCTGATTTTTTTAATTGATTGATGGGCTTCATCCATGGTTTTATTAACATCTTTAACAAAATCAAACTGGTTTTGCATATCTGCTAAAGTACTTTCAGATCTTGGGTCTGCAATGATATTAAATGGCTGTGAAATATCATTATCATTAACTTTTAAAATCACTTTATAAGTTCCGGGAATCGCTTTTGGCCCGTTTAAACTTGCACTCCACAATATCATGCCGTCAAGTAGTTCGGCTCCTTTATAAGACATATCCCAAACAAACTGGTTCATGCCCTTTTTAACTTCAAGTTTGTTTTCTTTTTTATTTTTCGTACTGAATGATGTAATGGTATCTCCTTTAACATCTAAATACGTCAAAGAGACCTCATCGTCTTTAGTGAAGTCTTTTAAATTAAAATATGTAATAACCCCATTAGGGTGATTAGTTCCGGACGTTTTACTATTGTTTCGGCTTCTACCATCCATTCGGTAAGTGTCTTTAGGTTTAAAAAGGAAGTTGTTAGAGGTGCTCCCCTTATAAAGTTGATGAAGTACTGTTAGATCATCCATAATCCATAAGCTTCGTCCTTGAGTTGCAACTATTAAGTTGTTGTCTTTTATAGCTAAGTCAGTAACTGGTACAATAGGCAAATTCAGTTGAAAAGGCTGCCATTTTTTACCATCATCAAATGAAATGTACACCCCTGCTTCGGTCCCAGCATAAAGCAATCCTTTTTGTTTAGGATCTTCTCTCAAAACTCTTGTAAAATGTTCAGGATTAATGCCATTTACAATTTTATTCCAAGTTTTTCCATAATCAGATGTCTTGTACAAATAGGGTGTAAAGTCACCTGATTTATATTTCGTTCCGGCCACATAACAGGTTCCAGCATCAAAAGCACTTGGTTCAATACTATTTATCATCATCCATTCAGGCATTCCTTTGGGTGTCACATTTACCCAATTCTCACCTCCATCTTTTGTTACATGAATTAAGCCATCATCACTTCCAACCCAAAGTAACCCTTCTACTATTGGAGATTCGTTTGCAGCGAAAATCGTGCAATAATATTCTACAGACGTATTATCTTGAGTGATTGGACCTCCTGATGATTTTAATTTTTCAGGATCATTACGTGTTAAATCTGGGCTGATAATATTCCATGATTGACCTTCATTTTCTGTAACATGGACATGCTGTGAAAATGAATATAATCGATTGGGGTTATGCCTAGAAAACAGAATC
>JAHEDS010000120.1 GCA_024641135.1 Flavobacteriales bacterium | reverse complement strand
CTATTAACAATGTCTTTAGTTTTTCTAAATCCTTCTGAAGTTAAATCATAAACCCAAGAAAAACCAATCCAAATTATAAGACCTACGGATAAAATATAAATGAGGACCTTTAGTGAATAATCTGGGGCATTAAATGCAGGAAAAATAACAGAAGCTATTTGTATTATAACCCATGCAATAGCCAAATACGCAACAGTTGCTTTAAAAACGTTCCTACGTATAAGTTCCGATATAAGTTTACGAAACTTCATGATGCTTCATGGGTTTATGCTATTTAAAGATAACGTTTTTAAAAGAATAAACCAAATCACAAAAAGAGTTAAACACTTGTTATAAAGACACACCAACAAGTATATTATTTAAGAATTAAAATCAAGAAATTAAATATATTATTTTGATAAATCTAAGTTTTTAATATTTTTATAGAATGACAAAAATTTTCAACATGTATAAAGTATTAATTATTGCAATCTTGTTCTTATTTTCATCTTGTGGCACAATGAAACAAACCGCTAATGATTCTAAGAGTTCTGAAAACAAGAATATTTTACCACCCAATACGGCTTCCAATAAGTATTCAGAAATGAGACAAGAAAATTAGACATTTACTCTTTTTTATATAAAAGTGATTAGAGGTAATGGGAGTTAGAGTTTGATAAAAGAACGTTGGATAAGCTAGTAAAAAGGCTTTTTGTCCTATTTTAAGCTTAATATGCGCTTCTTTTTAAAGGAAACATCATATTTTGTTTGCATCTCTTAAAATAAATTATATCTTTAAAACGATAAAATTTAACTAAACCAAAAACCTATAAAAATGGAAGGATATTGCGTAAAATGTAAAGACAAAAAAGAAATTAAGGATGCTGCCGAGGTTACAATGAAAAACGGTAGAAAAGCAATGAAAGGTAAATGCCCAACTTGCGGAACAGGAATGTTTAGAATCCTTGGAAAATCTTAGTTAATACAGATTAACAAAAAGACCAATCTTTACAATAAAAAGCTATTTAAGTAATTAAATGGCTTTTTGTTTTTTTACAACCTATTAAAAATGGGTTGTTTTATTTTCAAATACATAGAAAGTTCAATACTTTAACTGGGATTAACTACATGGTAGATTTAGTCTTTCAATGCCTCTTTTAATCCCTCTATTAATTGGTTGATATCATCCATACTTGTGTAATGCACAAAGGATATTCTTAAAACACCTGGCTGTCTCGCAATATTCATATCTATTAGAGGCCTAACTGCGTAAAAATGACCCATACCTAACATCAATTTATGCTTAGTTAAAGCGGCATAAAACGTTTTAAGGTCTTTGTTTTTAGGAATAATAGAAACAATTGGAGCTCGTGCTTGTATGCTATCTGGACCTATTATTTGGATATCTTCTCTTGATTTTAGAAAATCTAATAAGTGTTTTAATAATTTTTCTTCATGTTCTCGAAATAATCCATTAATCGCATTATTTCTTTTAGCGGGTTCTGCCGTATTTTTAAAATGATGGTTATAAATGGCATCAAAATAATCTATTACTCCACTAGCCGAAGCAATTTGCGCATGATCGGGTCCAGCTGGGGTTAACATACTTCTGGTAATACCTTCCTTGAAAAAATGAGATTGATTTTCCATTTTTCCTATCAAATTTTCATTTACATACATTAAACCCAAATGAGGTCCAAAGGTTTTATATAAAGAGAAAAGGTATATATCTGCCCCGAGATCTTTTATATCTGGAAACCCATGTGGAGCATAACCCACACCATCTACGACTGAAAGGGCACCATGGTTATGAGTGATTTGTGTAATTTCCTTAACTGGATTAATATGGCCTATTATATTAGAGCAATGCGGGAAAGCTACCATTCTTGTTCGTTTTGAAAATAAATCTTTCAATCTATTTAAACTTAATAGCCCAGTTTCAGAATCTACGTGCCATTCTATAATTTTAATTCCTTGACTTGCTAATTTTCTCCAAGCTCCAGCGTTAGCTTCGTGATCCTGACAGGAAACAATAATTTCATCGCCATCTGCCCACATAGGTCGCATAGCTTGAGCTAAAACATATATGTTTTGAGTGGTTGATGGCCCGAAATGAATTTCAGATTCTTTAACATTTAGGTAGTCGGCAAATCTTTTATAAGAAGCCTCCATTAACTCACCTGCCAAAGTTGAAGCAGGATAAGGGTAGTTCACTTGTACTTTGTTTTTCATGTAAAAACTAGTCAATCTGTTTATAAATTGAATACAAGGATAGGAACCTCCTGCATTTTCAAAAAAGGCCCAACCCTTTAAAGAAGGTTCTGAAAAAGCAGGAAATTGTGAGCGTACAAATTCTAAATCAAGTGTCATATCGAAATACTTTAAATAAATGATTATTTTAGATATAAGCAAGATACAACATAATGTATGGCTAATTAAATAGATTGATATAACATATAATTCTTATCTTTCTTTTGTCAAATTCTTTTATTTATAAAAAATGTTATTTCTGTTTTTAATAGGTGCTATAACTATTCTCATAGCGATGAGTTTGTTATGGATTTTAAGTGTTTATTTAAAAAATGTAAGCATTGTAGATATTTTTTGGGGCCTGGGGTTTGTTATAATTAACGGTGTTTATTTTTTCCTTTCAGACACTTTTTATTACAGAAACTTTATGATTTTTCTTTTAGTTACTATTTGGGGACTTCGTCTTTCAATTTATCTGGCATATAGAAATATTGGTAAGGGAGAAGATTTTAGATATCAGGAATTCAGAAGGCAATATGGGATAAGCCGCTACTGGTGGATTAGTTTTTTTCAAGTATTTTTGCTGCAGGGTTTTTTAATAATAATAGTCTCTTTACCTTTATTAGGAGCCAATGTTTACACAGAATCTAATACCTTATCTTGGCTCGATTTTTTTGCTATTATTATATGGCTAACAGGTTTTGTTTTTGAAGCAATTGGAGATTTTCAACTCACTAAATTTAAAAAGAACCCAGATAATAAGGGAAAGGTTTTGGATACTGGGCTTTGGAAATATACAAGACATCCAAATTACTTTGGAGACACTTTAATATGGTGGTCTTATGCCCTGTTTTCTGTGGCGTCAGGTAGTTATTGGCCAATAATTGGATCTTTAGTAATGACGTTTTTAATTATAAAAGTATCTGGGGTCTCCCTTTTAGAAGTCTCATTAAAAAACAAAAAACCAGATTATCAGGAATATATTAGAAAGACAAATTCTTTTTTCCCATGGTTTCCTAAAAAATAACAGAGCAGATGTTAAGTTTTATAAAAAGCAATATTTGGTTAATTATTTTTGTTTTATGGGGGCTTCCTCTTACCCATTATCGAAGTAAATTTAGAAAGATAGTGTATCAAACAGATAGCTGGATAATTAATATAAAACCCATATTTATAAAAGAAATAAGGGCTTTGTTTATCAATATGTATCCAAATAATTTAAGCTATAAAAAGCTAAGAAACTTCTATCGGTTCTATTTATTAGTTTATTTGATATTATTTTTATTATACATAAAATTTAAGAATCATTAATTTTAAATATAGCACAATACCTCATGTTAAATAACTCGTCTTTAGTCTATCTTCCCGTATTCAAAAAAAGATAATATATTAATGAAATCTATTTTAGATAACCCAATTTGGAACGCCCTTATTACACGTGATGCAGATTATAATATAGGCTCCAATAATTTTGCGTTTTTTGATGCCGAGATGGCACCATTTATTGGAATGCCAAATTGGGATAAAAACAGCCAAAAACAATTAATTAAAAAAGTTGATGAAAATAGGCGCTGGTTTTTACTAATTTCTGACGATGTTCAGTTTATCGAAGATATAGAAGTTGTTTTGACATTACCCCTTTATCAATTTATTTGTACCAATCTTAATGAGGTTCCAAAACCCAAGAAGCCTCTTGAAATGGTTAAGTTAGATTTACAACATATTGAAGAGATGATTAATCTAACAAAACTTACTAAACCGGGACCATTTTCCTATAAAACAATAAATTTTGGAGGTTATTATGGCCTATTCGAAGATGGTAAATTGGCAGCCATGGGAGGAGAACGATTGCATGTTGATGGCTACACCGAAATAAGTGCTATTTGTACACATCCAGATTATCAAGGATTGGGATATGCCGCAAAAATCACCCATTTTTTAACGTTATCTGCTCTCAATAGTGGTTTTATACCCTTTCTACATGCCCGTACAGACAATGTTAAAGCAATAGAATTATACAAGCGATTGGGTTTTCAAATTAGAAAAGAAATTCAGTTTTACATTATTAAAAAGCGAGTTATTTAATAAGTTTTTTTTCTGTAAGTAGCACATAAAATTGGTACGGCCTAAAAGTAAGGATGTTTTGCTCTTTACCAATTTTGATATAAGAATCGTCATATAAACTATAAAGCTTTTTCATGTCATTTTTAACCAAATTAAATGTATGAAAACTTAATTGTTGAGGTTCTGGACTATAATTGAATAAGCAAAAAGCGTGTTTTTCATTTAATGTCCGCTTAAAGCCAACAATGGATCTATTTTCAGATTCAAGCCATTGCAGATTATTAGTGTCATTAAACAAAGCATCACTTTTTCTTATTTTTAATAAAGTTTGTAAACCATTGAATATACGTTGTTCAACAGTTCCTTTTTCTCTTACATTGGCATTTTTTTTCCAATCAATTTTTGGGCGGTGCATCCAGCGATTGTCATAACTTTTCCCTGGATCTTCCAAATAAGAATAGTCATTAGTATATCCAAATTCATCGCCATAGAAAATCATTGGTATTCCACCAAGAAAAATGCTATTGGCCTGCATGAGTAATATTTTGTCTATTGATGTTTGAATGGCTTTCTCATCCTTATTGTTTATTGCTTTTTCTAAACCACATAAAGAAGCTAAGGTTCCCGAAATTCTGGCATCGTTAGTTTTTGGATTCACTCCAAACAAATCACCTGAAGAAGGACTTGTAACTAAACGTCCACCAAGATAATTTTTAAGATATTCCCTGTGAAGATAGGGATTGTATCCCACCTGTTCTATATAATAATCTTCAAAACCTAAACCAATATCGTCATGACATCGGGTATAATTTATCCATGTAGTGCCCTTGGGTTTTTGAAGGATAGTATGTTGATTAGCCAGCATGTTTCTAGTATCTGTAGTGGCCAATGCATCCCATTGAAGTGCCATTTGGGTGGCGTTATATGCTACGTCGCATTCATGATTTACGAAGATCCCTTTTCCAAAATACTCTAATATTTGTTTTGGTGCCACAATTGCTTCACCAAGAATAGCCATTCCTGGAGTTGCAGTTTCAACGGCAATTTTTAGAAACTGAAGGATTGTATGGGCTTCTGGGAGATTCTGACAAGTAGTTCCCATTTTTTTCCATATAAATGCCGGCGCATCTATTCTTAAAATATCAACTCCTAAATTAGCATAAAAGAAAATAGTATCCAGCATTGCTTTTAATACTTGTGGGTTAGTAAAATTTAAATCCCACTGGTAATTATGAAAAACAGACATAACCCATTTATTCATTTGCTCATCATATGAAAAACTTCCAGGAGAGCTTTCTGGGAACACATCTGGCATAGTTAATTCCATCTGATCTGGAATTTCGCGGTCAGTGTAGGTGTAATAAAAATCCTGATAATAAGAGTCACCCTCACGTGCTTTATTGGCCCATTCGTGCTGGTTGGACGTGTGATTGAGTACAATATCAATCATCGTATACATTTCTTTTTCTTGAAGTGACTGTTGAAGCGTTTTTAAATCGTCAATTGTACCAAAGCGTTTATCTATAACGCGATAGTTTGAAACCGCATAGCCACCGTCACTTGCCCCTTCAGGGCTTTCAAAAAGAGGCATTAAATGCACTAAACTTACACCAAGGTCTTGTAAATAGTCAAGTTTTTCTGGCATGGCGTTTAAGTCTCCAGCAAAACGATCTACATAAAGACTCATTCCTACCAGTTTACTACTTAAAAACCAAGTATCTTCTTTTTGTTTTTGCTCATCACGCTTTAAAAATTGTTCACCTCGTTCTTTATAGGCTTTAACAATCAATTCAAGCATTTGAT
>JAHEDS010000119.1 GCA_024641135.1 Flavobacteriales bacterium | reverse complement strand
CGTTCTAAATTGACTTTATCATTAAGTTTTAATGTGCCAAGATTAGATTTATCGAGGGTTTCTTTAATAGCCGTTACGGTATATACATTTTCTTTAATATCCACAACTGTTAAACAAACTCCATTATGAGCTAAACTTTGATCTATTTTTAATTCTGGAGTGATTTCACTTTTTATTGAAATATGGAGATTACCTAAATCTTTCTTTAATTCGGTTACAATTCCCATATCTTCAATTATTCCTGTAAACATATTTTTATCTGTTTATTTGGTTAAATTTGCAATAACAAAATTACGAACAATAGTTATCTTTTTTAATGAAGAAAGCAGAAAATATAATAGTTGGCATATCAATTGGAGACCTAAACGGTATCGGAGGAGAAGTGATTTTAAAAACGTTTGAAGATTCTAGAGTTTTAGAGTTTTGTACGCCAGTAATTTTTGCTTCGTCAAAAGTGATGGCATTTTTAAAAAATCATTTTAAATCTGAAATTAATTTTAACGATATAAATAATTTAAATCAAATTGTTTTTGGTAGAGTAAATGTTTTTAATTGCTGGAATGAGCCAGTTAAAATTGAATTTGGCAAGGAGGATTTTAAAATCGGTGAATACGCTATAAAATCGCTTCAAGAAGCGACTAAAGCTTTAAAAAGCAATGTGATAGATGTGTTAGTAACGGCTCCAATTAACAAACATAATATTCAATCAAAAGAATTTCATTTTCCGGGGCATACAGATTATTTGGCACAACAACTTGAAGGTGAAAGTTTAATGTTAATGGTAACTGAAAACTTACGTGTGGGTTTATTAACTGATCATGTTCCTGTTAAGGACGTGTCGATTAAAATTTCAGAAAACTTAATTGAGCAAAAAATAAACACAGTCTATGAAACACTTCTTAAAGATTTTAAGATTGTAAGGCCAAAAATTGCGGTCTTAGGGATTAATCCACATACAGGAGACAGTGGTGTAATAGGAAATGAAGACGATGAAATTATGCGTCCAACACTTAAAAAAATAAAAGATAAAGGAAAGCTTGTTTTTGGACCTTATGCAGCGGATAGTTTTTTTGGATCTAATAACTATAAAAATTTTGATGCAATTATTGCATCTTATCATGATCAAGGTTTAATTCCTTTTAAAACCTTGTCATTTGGTCAAGGGGTTAATTTTACAGCAGGATTAAGTAAAATTAGAACCTCACCAGACCATGGAACGGCCTATGAAATAGCGGGAAAAGGAGAGGCCGATGAAAATTCATTTAAAGAAGCCGTTTTCACCGCATTGCAAATTTTCAGAAACCGTTTTGATTATGAACAGCTTACTTCAAATTCTTTAAAGCAAGGAGGAAAAAAATTATAAACAAAAAAATGTTTATAAGTGCTGTTGCATAAATTAAAAATTTATATATTTGCAGGCTCAAAATAGAAGTGATAATGAAGCCATTAAAAGAGTTTACAATTCCTTTTATAGGGTTAAAAATAGGAACTCATCATTACGACTATAAAATTGAGAAAGCGTTCTTTGAATATTTTGAGTATGAAGATTTTAATGATGCTGATGTAAATGTTGATGTTTCCCTATTAAAAAACACCACTTTACTAGAGCTAAACTTTAAGATTTCCGGTACTGTTAATATAAATTGTGATGTAACAAACGAACCATATAATCAAAACATTGAAAATGAATTTGATTTGGTTGTGAATTTTGGAGAAGAATACAACGATGAAAACATTGATATTTTAATTCTTCCTCACGGTGCATATGAAATTAATATTCAGCAGTATATATATGAATTAATTGTTTTATCAGTACCAATAAAACGAATTCACCCAGGAATTGAAGATGGAACTTTAAGTTCAGACATACTTGAAAAATTAAAAGAGTTAAGCCCGAAGCTTGACGACGAACAACAAAAAGATAATAAGGAAATTGATCCTCGTTGGAATACATTAAAGAAACTATTAACGGATAAATAAATATAGAAAATGGCACATCCTAAAAGAAAAATCTCGAAAACAAGAAGAGATAAGAGAAGAACTCATTACAAAGCAACTGCGCCACAGATTGCAACTTGTCCTACTACAGGTGAGGCTCATTTATATCATAGAGCTCACTGGCATGAAGGTAAACTTTATTACAGAGGTCAAGTTTTAATTGACAATACTGAAGCGGTAGAAAACGTAGCTTAATAATTAAAACTTAAATAATCAAGCGCTCACATGTGAGCGTTTTTTTTATGATAAGTTTTTCTATCAGTCAAAAACGTCTTAATTTGCACTATATTAGACCAAAATTTAGTATTTTGAACAAATTTTTCAGTGTTTTTGTCAATTTTTACGATTTTTTGGTCAAATTAACTATAAAGTTATGAGTAAAATTTCAGCAGCCATTACAGCTGTAGGGGCCTATGTGCCGGACTATGTATTAACCAACCAGATTCTTGAAACGATGGTTGATACAAATGACGAGTGGATAACTTCTCGTACGGGTATCAAGGAAAGAAGAATTCTTAAAGATGAAGGTAAAGGCACTTCTTATTTAGCTATTAAAGCTGCCCAAGATTTAATTAGTAAAAAAGGTATTGACCCAAAAGATATAGAACTTGTTATTGTTGCTACAGCAACAGCCGATATGAAAGCAGCCTCAACAGCTGCTTTTACAGCTTCAAACATAGGCGCCGTTAATGCTTTTTCATTTGATTTAGATGCGGCATGCTCAAGTTTTTTATTCGGAATGTCAGTTGCGGCAAAATATATAGAATCAGGTAGATATAAAAATGTACTTCTTATTGGAGCAGATAAAATGTCTTCTATGATTAATTATACAGACAGAGCTACTTGTATTATTTTTGGTGATGGAGCAGGGGCTGTTTTATTCGAGCCAAATTCAGAAAACTTAGGTCTTCAAGATGAGTATTTAAGAAGTGATGGTAACGGAAGAGAATTTTTACAAGCTACATACGGAGGGTCTTCTTTCCCTTCAACCGTTGAAGCCCTTGAAAACAACAAGCAATATGCTTTTCAAGAAGGGCAAACTGTATTTAAAAATGCGGTTTTTAATATGGCCGATGCTACTGTTAAAATCTTAGAAAGAAATAAGCTTACAAAGAATGATGTAAACTGGTTAGTTGCTCATCAAGCTAATAAACGTATAGTTGATGCTACGGCTAAACGTATTGAATTGGAGGAAGAAAAGGTGATGATGAATATAGAAAAGTACGGAAATACTACTTCTGCAACTTTACCATTATTATTAAACGATTATGAGTCACAACTAAAAAAGGGTGATAATTTAATATTTGCTGCCTTTGGAGGCGGATTTAATTGGGGGTCCATTTATTTAAAATGGGCATATAATTCAAAAAACTAACTAACAAATTTAAAACCAAAACTATGGATTTAAAAGATATTCAAAACTTAATCAAGTTTGTTGCTAAATCGGGAGCAAGTGAAGTTAAACTTGAGATGGAGGATATTAAAATCACTATCAAAACAGGTTCAGACCCAGAAGCTACAACAGTACAATATGCGCCTATTGCTACGCAAATGCCTCAAGTAATGGCACCATCAGCTGAATCGAGATCTCAAATAGAGGCACCAGCACCAGCTGCGCCTAAAGCCGATGACAATTCAAAATATATTACTATTAAGTCACCAATTATTGGAACTTTCTATAGAAAACCATCACCAGACAAACCATTATTTGTTGAAGTAGGGCAAACTATTTCAGAAGGTGATGTACTTTGTATTATTGAGGCAATGAAACTTTTTAATGAGATAGAATCTGAAGTTTCTGGAAAAGTTGTTAAAATTTTAGTTGACGATTCTTCTCCTGTTGAGTTTGATCAACCATTATTTTTAGTAGATCCATCATAACCATTAAAAATTCCAATAAACAAATCTCGACATCCAAAATTTGGAATTGGGATATTGGAATTTGAAATTTTTAATACCTGAAGTTATGTTTAAAAAAATACTTATTGCCAATAGAGGAGAAATAGCATTACGTGTTATTAGAACTTGTAAAGAAATGGGCATTAAAACAGTGGCTGTTTATTCTACAGCTGATGCAGAAAGTTTACACGTAAAATTTGCAGATGAAGCTGTTTGCATTGGTCCACCATCCAGTAGTGAGTCTTATTTAAAAATGTCGAATATTATAGCTGCAGCAGAAATTACAAATGCAGACGCTATTCACCCCGGCTACGGATTCTTATCTGAAAACTCGAAGTTTTCCAAAATTTGTGGAGAGCATGGTATCAAATTTATTGGAGCTACTCCAGAAATGATTGATAGAATGGGGGACAAAGCTTCTGCGAAAGCTACTATGAAGGCAGCGGGAGTTCCTTGTGTTCCTGGAAGTGATGGGATTATTGAAAACTTTGAATCTTGCGAAAAACTTGCGATAGAAGTAGGTTACCCGGTAATGCTTAAGGCAACTGCCGGAGGCGGAGGAAAAGGAATGCGCGCTGTTTGGAAAGCTGAAAAACTTAGAGACGCTTGGGATTCTGCCAGACAGGAGGCAAAAGCGGCCTTTGGAAATGATGGAATGTACATGGAGAAACTTATAGAAGAGCCAAGACACATTGAAATACAGGTGGTTGGAGATTCTACAGGAAAAGCATGTCATTTATCAGAAAGAGATTGTTCCATACAACGTCGTCATCAAAAATTAACAGAAGAAGTGCCTTCTCCTTTTATGACTACAGAATTACGTGCTAAAATGGGTGATGCAGCAGTAAAGGCGGCAGAATACATCAAATATGAAGGCGCTGGAACTATTGAATTTCTAGTTGATAAAAACAGAAATTTTTATTTTATGGAAATGAATACGCGTATTCAAGTTGAACACCCAATTACCGAACAAGTAATAGATTTTGATTTAATACGTGAACAAATTTTAGTAGCAGCTGGTATTCCAATTTCAGGAAAAAATTATACTCCAAAATTGCATGCTATTGAATGTAGAATTAATGCGGAAGATCCATATAATGGCTTTCGACCTTCACCAGGAAAAATAACTACTTTACATGCGCCAGGAGGTCATGGAGTTCGTTTAGACACACATGTTTATGCAGGGTATACCATTCCACCAAATTATGATTCAATGATTGCCAAGTTGATTACAACTGCGCAAACACGTGAAGAGGCTATTAATAAAATGAAGCGTGCCCTTGAAGAGTTTGTTATTGAAGGTGTAAAAACCACCATTCCATTTCACAGACAACTTATGGAACATCCAGATTATTTAGCAGGTAATTATACCACTAAGTTTATGGAAGATTTTGTTATTGAAAAGCAAACAGAAGAATAAAAATTAAAAACTCCGAAATTTATTTCGGAGTTTTTTTTGCATTTAACTAAAATATAATTGGTAATAACGTCTTTTAAATATTCAAGCAATACGATGTTTTTATTACTAAATAATCAATACATTTATCAAATGTTAGAAAACAAAATAACCAATATAAATGAAATGCCCTGGGTTTTAATTCCGGGACTCTAAGCATTTATTACTTCTGTAGTTATTTTTATCTTTAATCTTCTTATAAAAAACAATAAAATGAGCAATATAATAGTATTAGGCGCAGGAATGGTAGGTAGCGCCATGGCCATAGATTTATCAAAAAACCATTCGGTAACTTTAACCGATCTCAATCAAAAAGTTTTAGAAAAAGTTAAACAAAAATGTCAAGCGTTAAAAACAGAACAACTCGATGTTACAAATAAAGTGAATCTTAAAAAAGCTTTAGTTAAACATGATTTAGTTATATGCGCTGTTCCTGGGTTTTTAGGTTTTGAAACCTTAAAAACAATTATAGAATGTGAAAAGAATGTTATTGATATTTCCTTTTTTCCGGAAAATTCGTTGGATTTGGATGCACTAGCAAAAGAAAAAAATGTAACAGCCATTGTTGATTGCGGGGTTGCGCCTGGAATGGATAATATCATATTAGGGTATTACAACGAAATAATGGAATTGACAGATTTTGAATGTTTGGTTGGAGGGTTACCTAAAATTAAAAAATGGCCATTTTGTTATAAAGCGCCTTTCTCGCCTGTTGATGTCATTGAAGAATACACACGTCCAGCCAGATATGTTGAGAA
>JAHEDS010000046.1 GCA_024641135.1 Flavobacteriales bacterium | reverse complement strand
GTGACCTTTAAGGGCAATACTTTTTCAAACCCTAATTATAAGCCTGAACTTGCAAGCAGAAGAAACTCTCCACATCAATTGACAAGTTATTTTCAAGTGAATGCCTATCCTACTATAGTATTCATGGATGAAAACAGTGATTTAATAGCTCCTGTACGTGGCTATCAAACGCCAACTCAACTTGAATTGTATTTGAAAATGTTTAAAAAAGATGAACATAAGTCAATGGATACTCAAGAAAAATTCAATAATTATTATTCAGAATTTAAGCCAGTCTTTAAAGACTAAATAAGTTAATAATTTAAAATAAATGCTCCCTTTTTGTTAGTTTGATGAAAAGGGATTTTTGTTTTTTGACAGGTTATGGCCCATCTCTCAACATAAGATTTATAATTACTACCATCGGCAATTATTAGTTTTGGGTGTAGTAACTCTACCATTCGATTTAAATTAATCTTTGGAGAGTTTCTTAATAAAACATAATCTGGTTTAAAAGAGGTTACATTATAGACTCCCAAACTATCTATTATTAGTAGTTTTTTGTTGCCTAAAATATAAAGAGGTTTTAAATAATCTTTTTCTCGGTTTTGAATATGATTAGCGACCATATAATCTTTTATAGTTTTATCAGTTAAATTACTGATGCTATCTAAATTATCATTGATAATCAATTTGTTTCCTTGAATATTTCCAAGTAAACTATACCGACTTTTGTGAAAAATTAAGAATTGATTTTTAGGTGATTTATAATAAGTATAAATGAAAATGATTTGTCCAATAATTATAGATGTAAGTAGAAAATAGAATCTTTTATAATTTCTGTTAATTAGGAATCTAAAAAAAGAGATAATAAATAGATAAAATATAAGGACGTAGGCTAAACTAAAAGAAATATCTTTTATTAAAAACACTTCTTGATTCGAGACCCAAAATACAATGTTATTCATGTAATCAATTAGTTCTCCACATAAATCAGCAAGAATTGGCGGTAAAAAATTTAGAACAGCTAATAACATTACTATAATACCGTAACCTAAAATAATCCCCAAAAGAGGGATTATTAGTAAATTGGAAAGGAAAAATAAACCCGGAAATTGATGAAAATAATATAGACTTATTGGGATGATTCCGATTTGTGCGGAAATAGTAACCGTGAATGTTTGCCATATTTTTTTTGGAATCAGATATTTGGGTTTCCAAATAGTATCTAATTTAGGATTTATACTTACAATTCCAAAAACTGCCAAGTAACTTAATTGGAAGCCTACATCAAATAAAAATAAGGGTTTAAAAAGTAAAAGCAAAAAAATTGAAATGGCTAGCGTATTGTAAATATTAGTTGGTCTCTTTAAATGCATTCCAATAGCCACTATACTAAACATCGTTACGGCTCTAGTAACAGAGGCCGAAAGACCTGCAATTATAGCGAAGCCCCAAAGAATTGTTACAATTAAAAAAGTTTTTATAAAAATGCCATTACGCAATTTTTCTAATGGTTTAAATATAGCACTGAGCATTATTAAAATTATTCCAATATGCAAACCCGAAATAGCTAAAATATGTATGGCACCGGCATTGGCATAGCTTGTATAGACATCTTCACTTATGTTCTGTCTTTGGCCTAATAAAATAGCATTGATAATGGCTAATTGGTCAGGTTTAAAGTCATATTTAGAAAGTTTAAAATTGATATGTTCTCTAATTTTATCTGCAATACCTAAAACAGTTTGATGGTCATTTTTAATATTAAGAAGGCTTTCTTTTGTTATGAATAATTGGTTGTAGATATATTGTTTTTCTAAATAATTTTTGTAATTGAATTGCCCTGGATTTAAAGGTGCATTTACTTCTCTAAAATTGGTTTTAATAACAAGGACTTCATCTACTTTTAAGTTGTTTGTTATGGAGTCTTTAGGGATGTTAAGAATAGATTTTCCGGAAGCTATTATGTTGTCAATGTTTAGAATATTAACAACATATTTGTCGTGATATTTACTTGGCTTTAGTACTTCTCTAATCCTTAAAGTAATAATTTTTGTTGAATCTTTGTTTTGATCAATTATGTTTAAATAATGTGTTGGATTGTTTTTTTGATTATGAATAGAAACATTTAATATACCTATGCAAATCATTACAGCGTACCCAATAATTCCAAACCAAATAGTATGGGTGAATTTATTTTTGGAAAAAATATAAGAAGTTATGAAAAATAATAAAAGACATACTAAAATATAAAAAAGGAGAGTTAAGGAGAAATTATAAATATATCCAATCAATATCCCAATAACCAGGCAAATAGATAACTTAATAAGTGTGAAATTAAGTAGTTTCATAAAGGAAAGATATGAAATATGTTATAATATTCTTCTTGCTTCTGCAAATGAATAATACCAGTAACGTTCGGCTAATGAGGAAATTATAACACCTTGTTTTGTTGTAGAGTGAATAAACTCTACATTTCCAGGAAGTGCCGTTACTACTAAGCCTACATGACTTATAATATTCCGCTTGTTACTAGTTTTAAAAAAAAGTAAATCACCTTCTTTAATATCCTCTAGGAAAATTTTCTGACCTAACTTGGCCATATCACGTGATACTCTGGGTAAAGAGATGTCAAAAGCTTTAAATGTTTCATATACTAAACCCGAACAGTCCATTCCTGCTTTTGTTGTACCACCAAATTTATACTTTACACCTTCAAATTGTTTTGCAAAATCAATTAGGTTTAAAGTTAGGTTGGAGGCTTCAGAATATAAAACTAAATCTGAAACGATCTCTTTTTCAATAATTACTGGACTAATGCTATCATTAACATTGTTAGTTATTATCTCTGTGTTAGAAATATCATTTTTTACAGTTTTTCGCGATTTACAGCTAACAACAAATATTGAAAGTAAAATTAGAATTGAGTAAAACTTCATTTATGTTATTAAGATTTTACAGCTTTAAAAATAAATTTAGCGGTTTTTTCACTAGCTCCTTTTCCACCAAGGATTTTTTCTAAATTATAATAATTAATAAAAATATCGCTTCTTTTTTTTGGCTCTAAAATATTCTGAAGTTCGTGTATTAGGTTTTTTGTATTCATGTCGTTTTGAATTAGTTCCTTCACAACTTCTTTATCCATTATTAAATTTACCAGTGAAATGTATTTTAAATTCACCAATTGTTTGCCTATCTGATATGACAACCAGCTTCCTTTATAACATACTACTTGTGGTACTTTGAATATGGCTGTTTCAAGTGTAGCTGTACCTGATGTAACTAAAGCGGCAACCGAAATGCTGAGTAAATCATAGGTTTTATTGGAAACAAAACTGATGTTATTGTTTTTAATAAAGGTTTTATAAAAACTAAAATCTTGACTTGGCGCTCCTGCAATTACAAACTGGTGGTTAGGAAATTTATCCACTACACTAAGCATTACAGTTAACATTTTATTAATTTCTTGTTTTCTGCTTCCAGGCAGTAAAGCAATAATTGGCTTATCACTTAGGGTGTGTTGTTTCCTGAAGTCATATTCATCAACTTGAGTTCTATTGGCAATAGCGTCTAATAATGGATGCCCAACAAATTCTACCGGGTAATTATGTTTGGTTTCATAAAATGTTTTTTCAAAGGGTAAAATAACATACATTTTATCAACATCTCTTTTAATATCTTTAATCCTGTTTTCTTTCCATGCCCAAATTTGCGGAGAAATATAATAATGTGTTTTAAATCCTTTTTGTTTCGCCCATTTGGCAATACGAAGATTAAAACCGGGGTAATCTATAAAAATAACAACATCAGGATTGAAATTTTCAATATCGGTTTTACAAAAACTAAGGTTTTTAGAAATGGTTTTTAAATTCATTAAAACTTCCAAAAACCCCATAAAAGCTAAGTCTTTATAATGTTTTACTAAATCATTACTAACCTGTTGCATAAGGTTTCCACCCCAAAATCTAAATTCAGCATTAACATCTTTGTTTTGTAATGCTTTCATTAGGTTTGAACCATGTAAATCTCCCGATGCTTCGCCAGCTATGATATAATATTTCATTAAGAGATAACTTATAAAAGTTTAAAGACAAATGTTAGAATGGCAATAAACATTGTAATTAGTAAAACGCCGCGAGCTCTGTAATCTTGTTTCTTCTTTATGAATATAAAAAAGGCAACTAAGTTTAAAATGGCGCCTAAACTTATTAATTTTCCAAGGAACCCCTCAGCAGAGGCCGCTTTTAAAACTGTTATAAAATCGTCTCCGTTTCCCAAAATGGTTGAGATTAGAAATAATCCAATGCTGTTTGCTATTAATCCTACTAGTAATCCAATTAAAATTTCTTTTTTAGCCATTTAAATTCCAGGTGTTTAAATTTTGAATAAACTGATGTGCTGTTAAATCAAACTGTACAGGAACTACCGATACATAACCATTTTTTAAAGCCCACTCATCAGTATCTTCTCCATGATCTAAATTAACAAATTTTCCAGTAAGCCAATAATAATCTTTTCCTTGGGGGCTTTTGCGTTTGTCAAACTCTTCCACCCAATTGGCTTTTGCTTGTCGACATATTTTTATCCCTTTAATGTCTTTTTCTGATATATCTGGGATATTAACATTAAGCACAACGCCATTTGGTAACCCATGTTTCAAAACCATTTCAGATACCGTTTTTACATATTTTTTTGCCGCGCTAAAATTAGCGTTCCATTTATAATTTAGTAAAGAAAACCCAATCGCAGGAATACCCTCGATTCCCGCTTCAATCGCAGCACTCATGGTACCTGAATAAATGACGTTAATTGAAGAATTTGAACCATGGTTTATTCCAGAAACACAAAGGTCAGGTTTTCGATCTAAAACTTCTCTAATGCCAAGTTTTACACAATCGGCCGGTGTTCCAGAACAACTGTATTCAATTTGCTTCTCATTATCAACAATAACGCGTTCTACATAAAGTGTAGAATCTAATGTAATGGCATGCCCCATTCCGCTTTGTGGGCTGTCTGGCGCCACAACCACAATATCTCCAATTTCATTTAATACTTCAATTAGTGTTCGAATTCCTGGCGCATTTATTCCATCATCATTGGTAACTAAAATTAGCGGTTTCTTTGGCATAGAATTTAATTTATTAATATCGCTAAATTACATAAAATCCTCTGCAAATGATTAAATTGTTAGGTTTAACAAAAAATTAGTACAGATTGAATTTATTGGCATGGTTTTTTCTTTATTTTAGTGAACAAATAAATAATGACGGCTTTAATTCTTTATATTTAGAAGTATATAAATAGTAAAGTTTAGAAGAAAAGAAAGAACCTACTTTAAAATATATTATGAAAAAAATCATGAAAAGGAACTATAAAATTTTGCTGCTGCTAATATTATTGGCTTTTGCTTCTTGTAGTTTTACCACAAAAACATTCGCAGATCCAGATAAAGATAAATTATTAGTTCAAGTAATTACTTATGTGCTACAACAGGGACATTTTGATCCAATAATTATGGATGATGCGTTTTCAGAAGAGTTGTTTAAGGATTTCATAGAAAGCATGGACCCTGCTAAACATTATTTTTATGAATCTGATATTGAAGATTTCAAAAAATTTGAAACCAATATTGATGACCAATTAAAAGTATTTGATATTACGTTTTTTAATGTGACATACAACCGTTTGATTGAGCGCATTGAAGAAGTAAAAACGACATATAAAGAGGTTTTATCAGAACCTTTTGATTATTCAGAGGACGAATCTTTTAATACCGACTATGAAAAAGTTGGTTATGTAAGGAATAAAAAAGAAATGAAGGAGCGTTGGAGGCAAGAAATGAAGTTTTCAACACTTTCAAATTATGACGATTTATATACCGAGGAAAAGAATGCTAAAGAAAAGGATTCATCATATGTGATGAAATCAGAACAGGAAATAGAAAAGGAAGCTAGAGAAGCAACTCTAAAGTATATGGAAATATATTTTAACGATGTTATTGACGATTTAAAACGTGAAGATTATTTTGAAGTTTATATCAATACAATAGTTGGAGAGTTTGATCCGCATACGTACTATTTAGCACCTAAAAGTAAAGAAGATTTTGATACCAGAATGTCTGGTAAGTTGGAAGGCATTGGTGCTAGATTACAAAAACGTATGGACTATATAAAAATAGTAGAACTTATTTCCGGTGGGCCTGCATGGAGAAGTAATGAATTAGAAGTGGAAGATGTGATCTTAAAAGTAAAACAAGAACATGAAGAATTTCCTGTAAATATTGTAGGAATGCCTATTAATGATGCCATTAAATATATTAAAGGCCCAAAAGGTACAAAGGTGACTTTAACGATTAAGAAAGTTGATGGAACCACTAAAGAAGTAACGCTTATAAGAGATATTATTCAGTTTGATGAAACCTATGCAAAAGCATCTTTAGTTGAAAAAGATAATATGAAATTTGGCATTATAGATCTGCCAAGTTTTTACTTAGATATGAATAATTATAAAAAATTAAATGCAGCTTTAGATGTAAAAAAAGAGATTGAACATTTGAAGGCCGAAGGTATGCAGGGGTTAGTTTTGGATTTGAGAGATAATGGAGGAGGGTCATTACCTGCTGTGGTTGATATGGCTGGTTTATTTTTAGAAAACGGACCAATTGTTCAAGTGCGTTCTACCGGTGAGCCAAAACAAGTGTTAGAAGATAGAGATAGATCCATATCTTGGGATGGACCTTTAGTAATTTTAGTTAATGAATTGTCGGCATCTGCTTCAGAAATTATGTCAGCAGCCATGCAAGATTATAAAAGAGCCATTATTATTGGAAGTAATCAAACTTACGGTAAAGGAACTGTTCAAAACGTTATTGATTTAAATGGGTGGGTAAGAAATAATACTAATGGAGATTTAGGAGCATTGGCATTAACAACTCAAAAATATTATAGAATTAATGGAGGTTCTGTTCAGTTAGAAGGTGTAAAAAGTGATGTTGTTGTTCCTGGTAAATTTAGTTTTATTGATGTTGGTGAAAAAGATAAGGAAAATGCCTTACCATGGGATGAAATTGATGCGGCCAAATATACTACTTGGAGCAATTATTTCGATTTTGACGCTGCAATAAAAAACAGTAAGAATCGCATGAATAATAATCATCAACTTAATCTTATAGAAGAAAATGCCAAATGGGTAAAAAGTAAAATTGACGAGAAATCTGTGTCATTAAACTATGATAAATATAAGGCAAAAGTTGCTTTAAATAAAAAAGAATCCGAGAGGTTTGATGACATAAATAATTACAAGACAAACTTAACTTTTGAGTCGCCATTGTATGAAAAGGAGCTATTTGCTAAAGATACAACCGATTTAAAAGAAAAGCGTGAACGTTGGCATGAGAGCTTAAGTCAAGATGTATATGTCGAGGAAGCTTTAAATGTTCTTGAAGATTTGAAAAAGTCATACAATATTAAGAAAGTGGCAACAATAAAAAATTAAGTCAATTAATGAGTAGTCAATCACACTCACTAAAACAATTAGCGCTCCAAAAGTTTAAAAAAAACTTTTGGGGCGTTTTTAGTTTATACTTTATTATTTTGGTTGGGCTAATTTCATTATTTGCATATGTGATTGCACCCGATAATTCTCAATTCGCTAATCAAATGCATTTGTCAATTCACTCTAAAAAGCCGGGGTTTAAAGTCGATATGTTAACTATTCCATCTAAGCTAAAAACTAATCAGGGTTTTATGGATAAAATTTTCTTTGGAAAAAAGAATTATGATACAGAGATTCCAGTTTCTTTTTATAGTGTTGATAATACTATTTTTTCTTATACTGAATACGCATCTGATGGATTAAAAGGAGCAGAAAAATCTATTGTTTTAATTCCAGAATATAAATTTAATCCTACGGTAAAAAATAAAACCTTTTATTTTGGAACCGATAAATATGGAAGAGATTTTTTAAGTCGAATATTGATTGGTGCCAGGATTTCATTTTTTATTGGTTTTGTTGCAGTATTTATTTCCTTAATTATTGGAATATTTATGGGAAGTATTGCTGGTTATTTTGGAGGAAAAGCCGACGCAGTTATTATGTGGATTATAAATGTTACGTGGTCTATTCCTACGTTATTATTGGTTATAGCTATTACATTAGCGTTAGGGAAAGGGTTTTGGCAGGTGTTTATTGCGGTTGGATTGACTATGTGGGTTGAGGTTGCCAGAGTTGTTAGGGGTCAAATAATGAGTGTAAAGGAAATGCAATATGTTACTGCGGCAAAAGCATTGGGCTATAATGATTATAGGATAATCACAAAACATATTTTGCCAAATATTATGGCTCCAGTTATTGTGATTTCTGCAGCTAATTTTGCAGCAGCTATTTTAATAGAAAGTGGTTTAAGCTTTTTAGGAATAGGAGCGCAACCACCAATGTCAAGTTGGGGCGCTATGATAAAAGACCATTATAATTATATTATTTTAGGCAAACCCTATTTAGCATTGATTCCAGGGTTATGTATAATGAGTTTGGTAATGGCTTTTATGCTTATTGGTAATGCATTACGTGATGCGCTAGATGTAAAAAATTAAATCTGGTTCCTTTAATTTTATAAAACTTAAATAGAATGTAATTCCATATTGCTATTCAAATTATCAATATAATCTAAAACTGCTTCTTTTCCTAAATGGTTAGTTGAAGACGTAACAAAATAATTAGGCATAGCTTCCCACGTTTGTAAAAGAACATTCTTGTAATCGTTCACATGGTTTTCTATTGCTTTTGGTTTTAGTTTATCTGCTTTTGTAAAAATGATTGAAAACGGAATACCATTTTCACCTAACCAGGTCATAAATTCTAAATCAATAGTTTGGGGTTCATGTCTAATATCAACCAAAACAAAGGCAGAAACCAGTTGCTCGCGTAAACTAAAATATTGGGTAATAAATTTTTGAAATGTTTTTTTTGCGTTTTTAGAAACACGTGCATAACCATAACCTGGTAAATCAACCAAATGCCAATTATTATTAATTAAAAAATGATTTATAAGTTGTGTTTTTCCAGGTCTTCCAGAAGTTTTTGCTAAACTTTTTTTATTAGTTAGCATATTAATTAATGAAGACTTTCCAACATTACTTCTACCAATAAAAGCGTATTCGGGCAACCTGTTCTTCGGGCATTTAGCCACGTCAGAATTGCTCATGACAAATTCAGCAGATTTAATTAACATAAAGATTAATTCGAAATTTTAATAATTTCTTGTTTTCAACCAGGTTTCAAGAATTTTATTAAATTCTTCTGGATGTTCCATCATGGCTGCATGACCGCACTTATCTATCCAAAATAAATCAGAATCTGGCATTAATTTATTAAATTCTTCTGCAACTTCAGGTGGTGTAACAGTATCGTTTTTACCCCAAATGACACATGTTGGCGTGTACATTTTAGGTAAATCTTTAGCCATATTGTGCCTAATGGCACTTTTAGCAATCGCTAAAGTTTTAATCAACTTATTTCTATCGTTAACTGTTGCATATACTTCATCCACAATCTCTTTAGTTGCAATAGCAGGGTCGTAAAACACATCTTGCGACTTCTTTTTGATCACTTCATAATCGCTACGTTTAGTATAACCGCCACCCATAGCACTTTCGTAAAGACCAGAGCTTCCAGTAATAATAAGTGCTTTTACTTTTGCAGGATATAACTTGGTGTGGTATAATCCAATATGGCCTCCAAGGGAATTTCCTAATAAAATAACGTCATTCAAACCTTTAAATTCGATAAAGTCATACAAATATTTAGCAAAACTCTTAACATTTGTTTTAAGTAAGGACATGCTATATATTGGTAATTCTGGAATGATAACTTTATATCCTTTTGTGCTAAAATAGCGAGTAACTGAATCAAAATTACTCAGACCACCCATCAGTCCGTGCAATATTATTATAGGAGTGCCTTCACCAACTTCAATATAGCTATAATTTTTTTCTTTTTTTAGAAGATGCATATTTAACTAGTTCGCATTTTGTTCGAAACAAATATAGTTAATTCATTGAGATTATTAGGACATTAATTAGCCTCTTGGGTTAAATATTAAGTTCCCTGTTGTTAACAATTAAAAAATAGTCAAAATGCTGGTTGTAAACATTTGATAACAAGTAGCTAAGTAAATATTTAACCTAGAAATTGATATTATAAACGCTTTTAGTCGAAAAATTATTAACAAAGTGGTATAATGTGGTAAAAAGTGGTAAAATTTTCAATATATTTGAAACTTAAAGACAAAATCTAGAACTAACTGTTTTGAATTCATTAATTGGAACATACGAATGTAAAGTAGATGCCAAAGGTAGGCTCATGCTTCCTGCTCCATTAAAAAAGCAGTTAAATCCATTTGTTCAAAATGGTTTTGTGTTAAAACGAGCGGTATTTCAACCATGTTTGGAATTATATCCTATGTCTGAATGGGAGGTTTTGATGCAAAAAGTTAATAGACTTAATAAGTTTAAAAAGAAGAATAACGATTTTATTCGTCGTTTTACTGCTGGTGTTAAAGTAGTAGAAATTGACTCAAATGGGCGTCTGTTGATACCAAAAGATTTAACGGTATTTGCTGAAATCACTAAAAACATAGTAGTGTCTTCTGCTATAAATATTATTGAAATCTGGGATAAAGACAAGTATGAAAAGGCTATTGATGATGCTACAGGGGACTTCGCTGATTTAGCCGAAGAAGTAATGGGACAAGACGAGGACAATCATGGAATATCATAACCCTGTATTGCTTAAGGAAACTGTTGATGGTTTAAATATCAAAGAAGATGGCGTCTATGTTGATGTTACTTTTGGTGGTGGTGGACATAGTAGGGAAATCCTTAAGAGGCTTGGAAAAAAAGGTAAGCTTTTTGGTTTTGATCAGGATATAGATGCACTTGAAAATACTATTGATGATAGTCGATTTGTACTAATTAATGAAAATTTCAGATTTCTGAAGCGGTTTTTAAGGTTTTATGGTGTTAAACAAGTAGACGGCATTTTAGCAGATTTTGGTGTATCCTCACATCAATTTGATGTGGCTGAACGCGGGTTTTCAACACGTTTTGATGCAGATTTGGATATGAGGATGAATCAAAAAAGTCAGCTTTCTGCTTTTCAGGTGATTAACGAATACGATGAAGAACAATTACAAAATGTATTTTTTCAATATGGCGAGTTAAGGGCTGCACGTGGAATGGCAAAAGTGATAATTGAGTTTAGAAAGAATCAAGTTATTAAAACAAGTAATCAGTTAAAGCAAGTGTTAAAAAAGTTTTTACCGCCACGTCACGAAAATAAAGTATTGGCACAGATATATCAGGCTATACGCATTGAAGTGAATCAGGAAATTGAGGCGTTAAAAGAATTTTTGGAACAAACACCAGAAGTTTTAAAGACAGGAGGTAGGCTTAGTTTTATATCCTATCATTCACTTGAAGATCGACTGGTAAAACGTTTTATAAGAAATGGCATGTTTGAAGGAGAGCCCGAGCGCGATATGTATGGCAATTTTGAAGTTCCTTTTAAAAAAATAAACGGACTTATTGTGCCATCCAAGGAAGAAATAAAAGAAAACAGTAGAGCTAGAAGTGCAAAACTGCGTGTAGCAGAAAAATTATAAATGAAGAAAAGTATCTATAGCATCTTAAAAGGAACCTTTTTGGTGAGTGACGACTCTTTTAAAAACTGGAGAGTTATCATTTTTATATCATCATTAGCAATAGTAATGATTGCGAGTTCACATAGTGCAGATAAAAAGGTTTATGAAATTGCACGATTAAAAAATGAAGTTAACGATATGAGATCTCAATTTATTGATGGTCGTTCTAAACTTATGAGACTAAAAATGGAATCTGAAGTTATAAATGCAATGGCTGAAAAAGGTATTGCGCCATCGGTAATTCCACCAAAAAAAATAAAAGTTAAATCATCACAACAATAAAAGTCTTGGCAGTAAGCGAGAAAAACATATTGAACCGATTGTATTTTATAGCAGGATGTATTTTTATTTTCTGCATGGCGGTTGTGTTTAAACTGGCTACTATTCAGTTTGTGCAAGGGGATAAATACAGGGCGTTAGCAGAACAGCGTGTGGTTAAAAATGTTATTATTCCTGCTAATAGGGGTAATGTTTATTCCTCAAAAGGGAATTTATTAGCTACTTCAATTCCAAAATATGATATAAGATTAGATGCTCTTACTCCTTCAAATAAAACATTTGAAAAATATTTAAAGCCCTTATGTGATTCGTTGTCTAAATATTCTAAAAAATCTTCTGGTTATTATCAAAATGAAATTAGAAAAGCACGAGCGAATAAAAACAGGTATTTTTTAATAGCCAGAAACATAGGTTATTCAGATTATATAAGATTAAGAAATTTTCCAATGTTGAGACTCGGTGCTTATAAGGGAGGATTAATTGTTGAACAAACAACAAAAAGGGAACATCCTATGGGGGGTATCGCCCAACGTTCAATTGGATATGAAAGATTTGATGATGAAGGAAATGTTACTAGAGCAGGTATTGACGGTGCTTATGGTATAAAATATTTGCGAGGAAAAGATGGTAAAAGAGCGAAACAACAAATAGGGAAGGGCCAATGGAAACCAATTGTAGATTACAATCAAATTGATCCAAAAGATGGCTATGATGTTTATACAACAATTGATGTTAATATTCAAGATATTGCCCATCATGCGTTATTGGAGCAATTGGAAAAATATAAAGCAGATCATGGGTGTGTTGTTGTAATGGAAACCAAAACAGGTGAAGTTAAAGCCATATCAAATCTTGGTAGGAATAGTGAAGGCTATTATTATGAGCGTTTAAATTATGCTATTGGCGAAAGTCATGAACCAGGATCTACCTTTAAATTAATGGCCTTAACTGCGGCGCTTGAAGATAAAGTTATTGATACCAGTGATGTCGTCGATACCGAAAAGGGAGTTGTTTATTTTTATGGTAAGCCAGTTAGAGATTCTCATCATGGAGGCTATGGAAAAATAACGGTATCAAAAGCTTTTGAAGTATCATCCAATACGGGTGTCGTTAAAGCTATAGATAAAGCCTACTCTAAAAATCCAGAAAAATTTGTTGACAGGTTGTATAAAATGAACCTTAATAATAAGTTGGACCTTCCAATTATAGGAGAGCCTCAACCAACAATTCCTGATCCCAGAATAAAAAATAAGAGGTGGAGCGGTATTGCGCTACAATGGATGGCTTTTGGGTATGGTGTTCAATTCACACCACTACAAACATTAACGTTCTACAATGCTATTGCTAATGACGGCGAAATGGTAAAACCTCAATTTTTAAAGGAGGTTAAAGAGTTTGATAAAGTGGTCGTGCCGTTTGAAAAAGAAGTTTTAAACAAGCAAATATGTTCAAAAGAGACTATTAAGAAAGTCCAACAATTGCTTAAAAATGTTGTTGAAAAGGATCACGGTACAGGACATAGATTATATTCTGAGAATTTTTCAATGGCAGGTAAAACAGGAACTTGTCAAAAAAATTATCGAGACAAGGAAAAACTTAACTACATATCTTCATTTGTAGGTTATTTTCCCGCAGATAATCCTAAATATTCATGTATTGTAGTTATTCATGAGCCTGATAAAAGCGTAGGTTATTATGGAGCCGATGTTTCTGGACCCGTATTTAAAAAAATAGCTCAGAAAATATTTACCGACACTCCAATTGTAGATGAAGTAGAATCTTTAGACGTTAATTATGCCACTTCAGAGAAGGAATATGAGAGTTATTATAAGGCCACGCAAACATACAAAACCATAATGCCAAGTGTAGTTGGATTACCAGCAATGGATGCAGTAGCTCTTTTAGAAAATATGGGGCTAAAAGTGAAAATGTTTGGTGTTGGGGTTGTTAAAAAACAATCTATAGATAAGGGGCAAAAAATCAGTAAAAATCAAACTATAGTTCTAGAAAATTCATGATGGCTTTAAAGGACATATTATATAGAGTAACTATAAATGCTGTTGTAGGGAGTACATTAGTGGATATAAATGCAATACATTTTGATTCCAGAAGTATTGATAAGAATGATTTATTTGTGGCAATTAAAGGAACTATTGTTGACGGCCATAATTTTATAGAAAAGGCTATTGAAAAAGGAGCAACAGCAATAATTTGTGAAAAACTACCAGATAACTTAAATAGTGGGATTACATATATAGAGGTTGAAAATGCTGCTGAAGCACTAGCTTATATAGCCTCAAATTATTATGAGATGCCTTCAAAAAATTTAAAACTTGTTGGTGTTACTGGAACAAATGGAAAAACTACTGTAGCAACGCTTTTGTATCAGTTATTTAAAAAAGCTGGGTATAAAGTTGGATTGCTTTCAACAGTAAAAATAATGGTTGATAATCGAGAATATAAAGCGACACATACAACGCCCGACTCCCTAACTATCAATAAGTATTTAAAAGAAATGAGTGAGGAAGGTGTTGAGTTTTGTTTTATGGAAGTGAGCTCGCATGGTATTCATCAATACCGAACAAGCGGATTACATTTTGAAGGGGGCATTTTTACAAATCTTACTCACGACCATTTAGATTATCACAGCACATTTGCAGAATACAGAGACGTAAAAAAATCCTTTTTTGATAATCTACCATCTACTTCTTTTGCACTTGTAAATATTGATGACAAAAATGGGTTGGTAATGTTGCAGAATACCAAAGCAAGAAAATATACCTATGCCTTAAAAACCTATGCCGATTATAGAGTTCAAATATTAGAAAACGAATTTAGGGGCTTATTGTTAAAAATAAACGACAGTGAAGTATGGACCAAGCTTATTGGAAATTTTAATGCTTACAATATGCTTGCAATCTATGGAACTGCTAATTTATTGGGCCTTGAAAAGGATGAGTCACTTCAATTAATAAGCAGTTTAGAAAGTGTTAGTGGACGTTTTCAATATTTGATTTCAGACGAAAAAATCACTGCTATTGTTGATTATGCGCATACACCAGATGCTCTAAAAAATGTTTTGGAGACTATTAATAATATCCGAACAAAAAATGAAGAGTTAATTACTGTAGTAGGTTGTGGTGGTGACCGAGATAAAACCAAGAGACCAGTAATGGGGAATATTGCTTCAACATTAAGTACAAAAGTTATAATTACTAGCGATAATCCAAGAAGTGAGGTTCCAGAAATCATTATTAGCGAAATTGAAAAAGGGGTAGAGCCTCAGAATTTAAAAAAAGTAGTTTCCATTGTTGATAGAAAGCAAGCCATTAAAACAGCCTGTCAATTGGCAAAACCTAATGATATTATACTAATTGCTGGAAAAGGCCATGAAACTTATCAAGAAATTAAAGGGGAACGATTTGATTTTGATGATTATAAAATAGTCCAAGAATTTTTAAAACAGTTACAAAAATAATATGCTTTATTACCTATTTGATTATTTAGAAAAACAATTCCAAATTCCAGGAGCATCACTCTTTGGATATATTTCATTTAGAGCAGCTTTAGCAATAATTCTATCCTTACTTATTTCTACAATTTACGGAAAAAGAATCATTCGTTTTTTATTGAAACAACAAGTAGGGGAAAGCATAAGAGACTTAGGGCTTGACGGACAACAACAAAAAGAAGGTACTCCTACCATGGGGGGAATTATCATAATATTGGCTACGTTAATTCCGGTAGTATTAGTAGCCAAACTAGATAATATCTATATCATTTTGCTAATTGTAACTACACTTTGGATGGGAACAATTGGGTTTATTGATGATTATATTAAAAAATTTAAAAAAGATAAAGAAGGTTTAAAAGGAAGATTTAAAGTTCTAGGTCAGGTTGGTTTAGGAATTATTGTAGGTTGTACTTTATATTTTCATCCAGATGTTACTATTAAAGAAGAATTGCCTCAGTCTGAAAGACAGGAATTAGTTATCACAAGTAAAAATGCGAATAATACTAAGGAGTTTAAACCTGAAGAGAAATCGACTAAAACCACTATTCCTTTTTTAAAAAGTAATGAATTTGATTATGCCAATCTAATCACATGGATTAACCCTGAATTAGCTAAATACGCTTGGGTTGTTTTTATTCTAATCACCATTTTTATTATTACGGCGGTCTCAAACGGGGCAAATTTAACCGATGGAATTGACGGATTAGCAGCTGGAACTTCTGCCATTATTGTTCTCACTTTAGGATTATTCGCCTGGGTTTCTGGTAATATAATTTTTTCAGATTACCTCAATATTATGTACATCCCAAGAGTGGAGGAAATTACAATCTATATAGCAGCATTTGTTGGAGCACTTATAGGATTTTTGTGGTACAACACCTATCCTGCTCAGGTTTTTATGGGAGATACGGGAAGTCTAACTATTGGTGGAATTATAGCGGTTATTGCAATTGCTGTTAGAAAAGAGTGGTTAATACCAGTTTTATGCGGCATATTCTTAGCCGAAAATTTATCGGTAGTCATGCAGGTAAGCTATTTTAAATATACCAAGAAAAAATTTGGTGAAGGACGCCGCATTTTTAAGATGTCACCCTTACATCATCATTATCAAAAGATGGGATATCATGAAAGTAAAATAGTCACAAGATTTTGGATTATAGGCATTTTACTCGCTATTATTTCAATAGTTACTTTGAAAATAAGATAAATGAAAAGATTGGTGATTCTTGGTGGTGGTGAGAGCGGTGTTGGAACAGCGCTTTTGGGGAAAGAAAAAGGTTATGAAGTTTTTGTTTCAGATAAAGGAACAATAAAAGAAAAATACAAACAAGTTCTTATACATAATGATATTGAATGGGAAGACCAAAATCATACGGAATCAAAAATTCTGAATGCAGATTTAATTATGAAAAGTCCGGGTATACCTGATAAAGTTCCCTTAGTTAAACATATAAGAGCAAATGGTATTCCAATAGTTTCAGAAATTGAATTTGCCTCTAAGTTTACAGCTGCTACCATAATTGGTATAACTGGTAGTAATGGAAAAACAACTACGGCTACTTTAACACATCATATTTTAAAACAAGAATTAAATGTGGGACTTGCTGGTAATATTGGGGACAGTTTTGCAAAGCAAATAATAGAAAAGGATTATAAAAATTATGTGCTTGAAATTAGCAGTTTTCAATTAGATGACATTGTTGATTTTAAACCTCATATAGCGGTTTTAACAAACATTACCCCAGATCACTTGGATAGATATGATTACAAATTTGAAAACTATATCAATTCAAAATTCAGAATTACAGAGAATCAAACTAAAGATGATTATTTGATTTATGATGCCGATGATGAAGTAATCAATAACTGGTTAGAAAACAATTCCATTCAAGCAACATTATTACCATTTTCATTAACGAAAATAATTGAAAACGGTGCGTATTTAGAAAACGACAATATAAAAATAACAATAGATAACAATCAGATTATTATGCCAACAACAAATCTAGCTTTAGAAGGTAAACACAACATTAAAAATGCAATGGCTGCCTCAACAGTGGCACATTTATTAAATATTAGAAAACAAACCATACGAGAAAGTCTGGAGAATTTTCAAGGTGTTGAGCATCGTCTGGAACATGTTTTAAAAATTAATAAAGTACAGTACATAAATGATTCTAAAGCAACTAATGTGAATGCAACATACTACGCATTAGAAAGTATGGAAACACCTACAGTTTGGATTGTTGGCGGACAAGATAAAGGCAATAATTATGAGGAGTTATTTCCATTTGTGAACGAAAAAGTTAAGGCTATCATATGTTTAGGCGTTGATAATGAAAAGCTTTTAAGCACATTTGGTAGTATAGTAGATATCATAGTTGAAACACAGTTTATGAGTGAAGCGGTTAAGATAGCCTATAAAATAGCTGAGTCTGGTGATACGGTTTTATTATCCCCAGCTTGTGCAAGTTTTGATTTGTTTGAAAATTATGAAGATAGAGGTAGACAATTTAAAGCAGAGGTTAGAAAACTATAATAAAAAATTATAAATAAAGGAACCGAATAATAAAAAATGCAAACGGTATTTAAAAACATAAAAGGAGATCGGTTAATTTGGGCTATTGTTGCATTATTGGCGATTTTTTCATTTTTACCTGTTTATAGTGCAGCAAGCAATTTGGCTTATTCAGGTTCAAATGGAAGCACATTTTCCTTTTTTATAAAGCATTTTATGCATTTATTTTTAGGGTTTTCTATTATGTATGGCGTGCATAAAATTCCGTACAGATATTTTAAAGGGCTGTCCTTAATTATGATTCCTATTGTGCTTATTTTATTAATCGTAACCATGTTTCAAGGAATTACAATTGATGGAGCAAATGCCAGCAGATGGATTCAGATTCCAATTGTTGGAATGTCATTTCAAACATCAACCTTGGCATCAGTTGTTCTTATGGTTTATGTAGCCCGATATATGTCGAAAATAAAAGAACAAGACATTACGTTTAAATCAACTATTTTACCGCTTTGGTTACCTGTTTTTTTAGTATTGATTCTTATTCTTCCAGCAAATTTTTCAACAGCGGCAATTATGTTTATGATGGTTGTTATATTGGTTTTTTTGGGTGGATATCCTATTAAATATTTATTTGTTATCGTTGGTTCTGGAATTTTAGCATTAGCCATTTTTATTTTAATTGCTAAGGCTTTTCCAGATGCTATGCCAAATCGAGTTGATACATGGATGAGCCGATTAGATAGTTTTACTAATGGCGAAGATAGTGAAGCAGATTATCAAATTGAAAAAGCAAAAATAGCTATTGCTTCTGGAGGTATTCAAGGAGTTGGTCCTGGAAAAAGTATTCAAAAGAATTTTTTACCACAAAGTTCTTCTGATTTTATTTTTGCAATAATTATTGAGGAATACGGCCTTATTGGAGGTTTTTCTTTAATCGTTTTATATATGTGGTTACTTTTTAGAATAGTAATTGTAGCACAAAAGGCAGATACTATGTTCGGAAAGTTGTTAGTTCTGGGGGTAGGGCTTCCTATTGTTTTTCAGGCAATGATTAATATGGGGGTTGCAGTAGAGTTATTCCCTGTAACAGGACAAACATTACCGCTAATAAGTAGTGGAGGTACCTCTATTTGGATGACTTGCTTAGCAATAGGAATTATATTAAGTGTAAGTGCAAAACGAGAGGAAATTAAGGAGTTAGAACTTAATGAGGATAATCCGTTAGAAATTTTATCAGAAACAATATAATTATTAAAGATTAAAAAAGTGTCGAAAAAAAACAAAGCATACAAAATTATTCTTTCTGGCGGTGGAACAGGTGGGCATATTTATCCGGCTATTGCAATTGCAAATAGTTTGAAGGATCGATTTCCTAATGCAGAGTTTTTATTTGTGGGTGCAAAAGATAGAATGGAAATGGAAAAAGTGCCTCAGGCTGGATACGATATTAAAGGGTTATGGATTTCAGGTCTTCAAAGGCAATTAACATTAAAAAATTTATTATTTCCTTTTAAATTAATAAGTAGTTTGTGGAAGGCAAGACAAATTGTAAAAACATTTAAACCGGATATTGCTATTGGTACTGGTGGATTTGCTAGTGGTCCCTTATTGTTTGTGGCAGCATCTAAAAAAGTTCCGTGTTTAATACAAGAACAAAATTCATTTCCCGGAATTACAAATAAATTATTAGCAAAAAGAGTTCAAAAAATTTGTGTAGCCTATGATAATTTAGAGCGCTTTTTTCCGAAAGAAAAAATAATTAAAACTGGAAATCCAGTGCGTGAAGACTTATTAAATATTGATAGTAAAATAGTTGAAGCAAAAGATTTTTTCAACTTAAAACATGGAAAACATACACTATTGGTTTTAGGAGGAAGTTTAGGAGCTAGAAATATTAATGATTTAATTGAAAAGGAATTAGATTTTTTGGACACAAAAAACATACAGGTTATTTGGCAGTGTGGTAAGCTTTATTATAATCAATATAAAATTTATAATAACACGAAAGATGTTCAAGTCTACCCATTTTTAAATAATATGGATTTTGCCTATGCAGCAGCTGATATTATTATTTCAAGAGCAGGTGCTAGTTCAGTATCAGAATTATGTATTGTGGGGAAACCAGTTATTTTTATTCCGTCGCCAAACGTGGCAGAAGATCATCAAACAAAAAATGCCATGGCAATTGTTGAAAAACAAGCTGCTTTGCTTATACAAGAAGAGGATTTAGAAGTTGATTTTGAAAATACATTTAACCAATTAATACAATCTTCTGAAAAGCAAAAAGAATTAGGAAAAAACATTAAAAAGCTCGCGTTAGTAAATGCTACAAATGATATAACAAATGAAGTTGTGAAACTTTTGGAAAAATAATTATGAATCTAAATAACATACATAATGTTTATTTAATTGGTATAGGAGGTATAGGAATGAGCGCTTTGGCAAGATATTTTTATGCAAATAAAAAGCAAGTCGCTGGTTATGATAAGACACCAACTGAATTAACAAACAGTCTTAAAGAAGACGGTATCCATGTAGGTTTTGAAGATTCTGTAGACCAAATAGATGTTTCATTTTTGAATAACGATAAAACCTTAGTTATTTATACTCCGGCAGTGCCAAGTAGTCATAAACAATTAGAGTATTTTAAAAAGAATAATTATCAAGTTTTAAAGAGGTCGCAGGTGTTAGGTTTAATTACCGAGCAAACGTTTTGTTTGGCAGTAGCAGGCACACATGGTAAGACTACAACTACGAGTATACTGGGGCATCTTATGAACGAATGTAATGTACCATTAACTGCATTTTTAGGAGGCATAAGTGAGAATTATAATTCAAATTTAATTATTAACGGAACAGAAGTAACAGTAGTAGAGGCAGATGAATTTGATAGGTCTTTTTTAACCTTATCACCAGATATTGCATGTATTACCTCAATGGATGCTGACCATCTGGATATTTATGGAGATGCATCAGAGTTAATAAAATCGTTTGAGGATTTTTCTAAAAAAGTAAAAAGTAACGGTAAATTATTCGTTAGAAATGGACTTCCGTTAAAAGGAATCACATATGGAATTGAAGATAACTCTGATTATTCCATTCAAAATATAAAAATAAAAAATGGCGTCTATGTTTTTGATGTTAAGACACCAAAAACAGTGCTTGAAAATTTTCAATTTAACCTGCCAGGGAGACATAATTTGTCGAATGCATTAATAGCCTTAGCGATGGCTGTGGAGTACGGTTGCCCTTACCGCCAGCTCGCTAAGGCATTAGCATCTTATAAAGGGGTTAAAAGAAGGTTTACATATCAAATTAAAACTGAAAACTTTGTTTTTATCGATGACTATGCGCATCATCCTGAAGAAATTAATGCAGTTTATCAAGCCATAAGAGAAATGTATCCTGGAAAAAAAATACTAGCAATTTTCCAGCCACATTTATTTAGTAGAACAAGAGATTTTGCGGATGACTTTGCAAAAAGCTTATCTCAGTTTGATGAGGTGATGTTGCTAGATATTTATCCTGCAAGAGAATTGCCAATTACAGGCATAACGTCTGAATGGTTGTTGGGAAAAATTAAAAACCAGCAGAAACAACTTATTAGTAAAATTGAAATAATTAAAAAAATTCACGAAAGTGAAGCGCAAATTTTACTTACAATTGGAGCTGGTGATATTGGAGAAGAAGTTAAACATATTAAAAAGGAATTTAGCATTGCGAATTAACTGGAGCTACATAAAAATGGTAGGATTACTAGGGGTAGTAATAAGCTTATTTGCATTCGCTTCAAACAGAAATGCAGTAAGAAAAGTATCTGAGGTGGATATCCAATTTATAGGAGAAAACAATCTCTTCATTACACAAGAGACTGTTAGTAAATTGTTAATACAAAATCAACGGAGTATTAAAAATTTGACTAAAGAAACTTTAGATTTGAATCAATTGGAAAAATCCCTAAACTCTAACCCAATGATTAAATCAGCTGAAGTATATGTGACTGTAAATGGTGCAGTTAAGGCTGATATTAAACAAAAAACACCTATTGCGAGAGTAAGCACTAAAGAGTCTTATTATATTGATGATGACGGTTTGTACATGCCTTTGTCAAGTAATTTTACCGCTCGAGTGCCTTTGGTTACTGGTTTTATTAAACGGAATAATTTAAAAAATGTTTACTGTGTTGCAGATAAAATTAATAAGGACGAGTTTTTAATGAAAAATGTTATAGAAATTCGTCAAGATTTTGACAATACAATTTACTTGAAACTACGCCAATGTAACTTCGAAGTGAAGTTGGGGAGTGTAAGTTCATTAGATAAAAAAATAAATAACCTCAAAGCGTTTTATCAAAAAAACCTACATGATAAAACACTAAATAATTACAGTAAGGTCAATTTACAATTTGATAATCAAGTAGTATGTACCAAAACATAAACAATGGAGCATAATATAGCAGTAGGATTAGACATAGGTACCACAAAAAT
>JAHEDS010000045.1 GCA_024641135.1 Flavobacteriales bacterium | reverse complement strand
TCTGTTTTTGATATGTTAGGAAAACAAGTGCTTAATACACTTGTTGAGAATGACAGACTTAATGTGTCTAGTTTAACATCTGGCGTGTACATTTTGAAAGTAGCACAGGAAGACGCTATAAGTACTCAGAAATTAATCATTCAATAAGTATAAAAACTTATATATATTTAAAAAGCGTTGCCAATGGCAACGCTTTTTAATTTTAGTACTTTTGCTTTTTATTATGATAGATACCAATGCCATATTTACTATTCAAACAGAACAGGAGTTCTGTAATCTGGCTTTAGATATTTTTAAGTATCAATTTGCAAACAACAAAGTGTACCGGTCGTTTTGCGATTTGTTATATAAACATCCAGGCGATATAAAAACAATAGAGGACATTCCTTTTTTACCCATTCAGTTTTTTAAAACACATCTTGTTTTAAGTTCTCAAAATCCTGTACAAACAACCTTTAGCAGTTCTGGCACTACAGGAAGCATAACTAGCAAACATTTAGTAACCGATTTAACTGTTTATCGAGCCAGTTTTACTAAAGGGTTTGAAGCATTTTATGGAGCCATTAAAGATTACGTGATTCTCGCATTATTACCCTCGTATTTAGAGCGTGAAGGGTCTTCGTTAGTGTTTATGGCTAATGACATGATTATGCAGTCAAAACATCCCGAAAGCGGTTTTTACCTCAACAATTTATCCGAATTAAAAAACACCCTATTGCTTTTAGAATCGGAAGGCAAAAAAACACTGCTTATTGGGGTTTCATTTGCACTTTTAGATTTAATTGACACCTATCCATTTAATTTAAAACATACCATTATTATGGAAACGGGGGGTATGAAAGGCCGACGTAAGGAATTGATACGTGAGGAACTGCATAACCAGCTTAAAGAAGGATTTGGAGTGGAAACTATTCATAGTGAGTATGGCATGACCGAATTATTAAGTCAGGCATATTCTAAAGGAAATGGTGTTTATAATTGCCCCAAATGGATGCGTGTTTTAACGCGTGATACCGAAGATGCATTAAGTATTCAGAATGTTGGAAAAACCGGGGGCATCAATGTGATTGATTTAGCCAATATTAATTCTTGTTCGTTTATTGCTACCCAGGATTTGGGACGTGTTAACAACAATGGTAGTTTTGAAGTGATTGGCCGATTTGACCATTCCGATATTCGAGGCTGTAATTTAATGGTTCTATAAAACTATTTCTAAAAATAAGATGATTTTATCTGTAAGGTTTTTTAGTTAATACCGACAAAAAAACCAGCTAAGAAAAAGAAAGTTGTTTTCTGGCCAATTGGTTAGTTTTTGAAGTCTGAGAGTTTTTCTCAGACTTTTTTTATAACACTCTTATTACAAAATAATTCTTCTTACCTCTTTGAAGCAACACAAACTTATTATTTATTAAATCTGACGAAGTAATTTTAAAATCTTCAGTTACTTTTTCTTTATTTACAGAAATAGAATTTTCTTTTAGTGCACGTCTAGCTTCACCATTCGATTTTAAAAACCCTGTCTGCTCCGCCAATGCGCCAATGATATCTAGTCCGCTATCAATTTCAGACATAGCAATTTCTGCCTGAGGCACCCCATCAAAAACATCTAAAAATGTTTGTTCGTTCAACTTTTTTAAGTCATCACCTGTTGAATTTCCAAACAGAATGTTACTGGCCTTTATGGCATTATCCAACTCTTCCTGAGAATGTACCATGGTAGTAATTTCTTCTGCCAATCGCTTTTGTAATACACGCATATGCGGCGCTTCCTGATGTTCTGAAATCAAAGCGTTTATTTCAGACTCATTTAAAAACGTAAAGATTTTAATGTATTTTTCAGCATCCTCATCGCTGGAGTTTAACCAGTATTGATAAAATTTATAAGGAGAAGTTCGGTTAGCATCCAGCCATACGTTTCCTCCTTCAGATTTTCCAAACTTAGACCCATCAGACTTGGTGATTAATGGACATGTTATAGCAAACCCTTTTCCATTTCCTATTCTTCTAATTAATTCAGTTCCCGTGGTTATATTACCCCACTGGTCACTGCCACCCATTTGAATAGTGCAATTTTTATCATTATATAAGTGCAAAAAGTCATATCCCTGAACCAATTGATACGTAAACTCGGTAAAGCTCATCCCTTCTGAAGAATCAGAAGAAATTCTGTTTTTAACAGAATCTTTTGCCATCATATAATTGACAGTAATATGCTTACCTACATCGCGGATAAATTCCAGGAATGAAAAGTTCTTCATCCAGTCATAATTATTAACTAAAATGGCCGAATTATCTTCCTTACTTTCAAAATCTAGAAAGTGTGCTAATTGATTTTTTATAGCTTCCTGATTGTGACGTAAGGTCTTTTCATCTAATAAATTTCGTTCGTTAGATTTTCCAGAAGGATCCCCAATCATACCGGTTGCACCACCAACCAAAGCCACAGGGCGATGCCCGCAACGCTGGTAATGTGCTAATAACATAATGGGCACTAAATTCCCAATATGTAAAGAATCTGCAGTTGGATCAAAACCCACATAGGCACTACGCATGCCTTCCATTAAATGTTCTTCTGCTCCAGGCATTACAGTGTGTATCATGCCTCTCCAAGTCAATTCTTCTACAAAATTCTTAATCATTGTTTAATATTTTTGATAAACTACGGCAAAGATAAAAATCAATGCATAATTACTCATGTATTATAAATATTTCTTTACTTTAGACCTATGATTTTAGTTACAGGCAGTACAGGATTAGTTGGCGCACATTTACTTTATAAATTAGTAAGTAAAGGGGAAAAGGTAAAAGCTATTTACAGGAGCGAACGAAAACTGGAACATGTAAAAAATGTGTTCGCTTGTTATACAGATGATTACATGCCTTTTTTTGAATCCATTGAATGGGTTCAAGGCGATATTTTGGATGTTCCTTCACTAGAAGAGGCCTTTAAAGGAGTTACCTATGTCTATCATTGTGCAGCCTTTGTTTCATTTGAACCAGATAAATATCAACTTTTAAGACGAACAAATATTGAAGGGACCGCCAACATTGCGAATCTTTGTATTTCAAATTCTATTACAAAGTTGTGCTATGTAAGCTCAATAGCTACGATAGGAATTCCATCAAATCATAATATAATAACTGAAGAAACTGAATGGAATGCTGAATCAAATAACAGTGTTTATGCCATTACAAAATACGGGGCCGAAATAGAAGTCTGGAGAGCCTCTCAAGAAGGATTGGATGTGGTCATTGTTAATCCAGGGGTTATTTTAGGAGCCGGAATCTGGCGCTATGGCAGTGCTGGATTATTTAAAAAAGCGCATAAAGGCATTAAATATTACACTTCGGGCTCAATTGGTCTAGTAGATGTTCAAGATGTTGTGGATGTAATGATTGCATTAACCAAAAGCACAATTAAAAACGAACGCTTCATCTTAGTGTCAGAAAACTGGAAATACCAAGATTTTCTACAAACCATGGCAAAATCTGTTAATGCCCAACCTCCATTAAAAATGGCTTCGCCTTTATTACTGCAATTAGCATGGCGATTGGATTGGCTAAATCATAAATTAAGAGGGAAACGTCGTCAACTTACAAAACAATTAGTGACGTCTTTAACTACTGAAAAATTATATGATAATTCGAAAATAAAGACTTTTATAAAGTATGAGTTTAAGAAAGTAAACGAGAGTCTTACAGAGATTGGTCTGCTTTATCAGAAACAGGCTTAATAAGTTGAGGCTTCATTTTCCTTTTTAACTTATTTTTTAAAATTGAGTCTGGTTTATTAATGGCCTTTATTGAATCTTTATTTCTAATTAATTCTAAAGAGTCCCTTTTTCTAACGTTATTAATAGAATCCGTTTTTCTTTTTGCAGCTTCTTCCGCCAACAACAATTCATCAAAAGTCTTTTTCAATAACTCCAAACTATCTTTTACCTTTGTATAAATTTCGTCGTAGTCGTCAACATAATACGCATAATAATTGTTACTCAGCGCAAAAGTTGCACTATCAATTTTATATTTATTGAATACATAATCTTCAGTATAAATCCCTTCATTTTGCAAGAGAATTTGATTAGAACCATTGGCGGAAGCTAACAGTCTTAAATCAAGAATTATATGTATCATTTCTTTTTTAGAAAGCAAATGCTTTGGCTTATCTGGTTTATTTAAGGAATAACAAGAAACCAATAATAAAACTGTAGTTATGTATAAAATAAATCGTTTAAACATTATCTGTTAAAAGTTAAGCGTTGGCCAGGTTTAAAGTTATGAAATTTAGCATTTTCAAACGCCAGATCTCCATTAATAAAAGTGTGGGTAATTCTCGATTTAAAAGTAGTGCCTTCAAATGGCGACCAGCCACATTTATATAAAATGTTCTCCTTATTTACTGTATATGGGTTATTTAAATCTACTAAAACCAAATCTGCATAATATCCTTCTTTTATAAACCCTCTTTTTTCAATTTGGAATAAAATGGCTGGATTATGACACATTTTTTCAACCACTTTTTCCATTGAAATTTTCCCCTTATGATACATTTCCAACATAGCAGAAAGTGCATGTTGCACCAAAGGACCTCCTGAAGGCGCTTTTGTATAACTATTTTTCTTTTCTTCTAAAGTATGAGGCGCATGATCTGTTGCAATTACATCTATCCTATCATCCAGTAAGGCTTCCCATAACTGATCTCTATCCTTTTCAGATTTTACAGCTGGATTCCATTTAATAAAAGTCCCCTTTTTCTCGTAATCTTCATCTGTAAACCACAAATGATGTATACAAACTTCAGCTGTAATCTTTTTATCTTTTAGCGCTTTTTTATTGTCAAATAATTCCGTTTCCTTACCTGTTGATAAATGAAACACATGTAACCTAGCTCCTGTTTTTTTTGCTAAAGCAATAGCTCTTGAAGACGACAAATAACACGCTTCAACGCTGCGTATTTCCGGGTGGCATTTAATTGGAATATCTTCGCCATATTTAGCAATATACGTTTCCAGATTGGCCTTAATAGTTGACTCATCTTCACAATGTACAGCTATTAATAATTTTGTGTTTTTAAAAATATTCTCTAATACTTTAGGGTCATCAACCAACATATTTCCAGTAGAAGATCCTAAAAAAAGCTTTAAAGCAGCTACCTGTGTAGCATCTACTTTTAATATTTCGTCCAAATTATCATTAGTTCCACCAAACATAAAAGAGTAATTTGCAAATGACGTTTTAGAAGCAATTTCAAACTTTTTTTCTAACTCTTCAATCGTTGTTGTTTGCGGATTTGTATTGGGCATTTCTATAAACGATGTGATTCCTCCAGCAATTGCTGCTCTGGATTCTGTTTCTATAGAACCTTTATGTGTTAATCCCGGCTCTCTAAAATGTACCTGATCGTCTATAACACCTGGTAAAAGATATTTCCCTTCAGCATCCACAACATGAACATCTGATGACTTGGCACTAATAGATTTACTAATTTCTTTTATAAATTCACCTTCTATTAAGATGTCACCGTTAAATATTGTGCCTTCATTTACAATATTTGCGTTCTTAATTAATGTTGTTTTTAACTTCATAAGCCCTGCTACTTTTTAAAAATACTTTTAATTTTCATTGAAATAACTCCAAAGATAGCTTCAGAAATTATGCCAGAACTTAATTTTGACTCACCTTTTGTTCTATCGGTAAAAATGACAGGTACTTCAACAATATTAAAATCCTTTATATAGGCTTTAAATTTCATTTCTATTTGAAACGCATATCCTATAAATTTAATTTTATTTAAATCTAAAGTTTCTAAAACCTTTCGTTTATAACATACAAATCCAGCAGTAGTATCATGAATTTTCATGCCTGTAATTATTCGCACATAAATAGAGGCTATATAAGACATTAAAACTCTATTCATGGGCCAATTAACAACATTAACACCAGTAATATATCTCGAGCCAATGGCTACATCTGCACCGTCTTTATCGCACTTTTCGTATAATTTGATAAGATCATTTGGGTCGTGTGAAAAATCGGCATCCATTTCAAAAATATAGTCATACTTTTTTTTCAAAGCCCAATTAAACCCATGAATATAAGCTGTTCCCAGTCCGGATTTTAATTTTCTAATTTCTAAAAATAATCTTTCGGGAAACTCCTTTTGTAATTCTTTTACTTTTAATGCTGTTAAATCGGGAGAATTATCATCAACAATAAGAACATTAACAAAATCTGATTGTGAAAATACCGCCTTAATAATGGCTTCAATATTTTCAATTTCGTTATAAGTTGGTATTATTACTACTGCGTTTTTCATGAAAATCCCTTATTGTATAAATACTGTTTTCGTTAAATCATCCTAAAATAATTCATTTAAAAATATTGAAAACAAATAATTTTCAGCAAATGTACATTATTTAAAAGACTCTTTTTTTTAAAATAATACTTAATAATGTGAACTGAATATTATAATTTATAATAATTTTATGCCATGCTGCGAAATATTCCAACATATGAATTATTTACTATTCTCTTTGTTATATGCTTACTGTTTATAACACTAGCGAAAGTACTTTACCCCAAACGATTTAATGATATTGTATGGGTTGTAGGGAATTCTAAATACCTTAAAATTTATATCAGGGAGCAAAAATTCTTTGACAAATTTGACGCATTACTATTTGTTAATTTCATTATTTCCATAGCTGTTTTTTGTTTTATATGTTTTAGGTTCAATACGGCCTCATTGAATCCATCAGCTGATGATCTTTTTAAAATTATGGTTGCGATTGGCTCATTTGTATTGGGGAAAGTTTTATTGGAACGATTAATTGGAAGTCTTTTTGAAATTGATACATTAATTGACGAATACCTCTTTCAAAAAACCAGCTATAAAAATTTAATTGGACTGTTATTGTTTCCTATAAATTTATTTTTACTATATAGTTTTAACCCAAATCATACCATAATATACATAATCTTAGTTTTTCTTGTTATAATAAATATTTTAGGGTTTATTTCAACCATTAAAACCAATCAAAGTTTAATTATACAAAATTTATTTTATTTTATTTTGTATCTTTGCGCTCTCGAAATCGCACCATACATAATAATATATAAGGTGTTTTTTTCAAATTAAAGACCTAATTATTTGTGCGTATGAAAGTGAAAACAATTCTAGTATCACAGCCAGAACCAAAAATAGAAAACTCCCCTTATTTTGATCTTCAAATAAAGCAAAAGGTAAAGATTGATTTCAGACCTTTTATTCATGTTGAAGGGGTTTTAGCCAAAGATATTAGACTGCAAAAAGTTGATTTAAACAACTATTCAGCAATTATTTTGACCAGTAGAAATGCTGTTGATCATTTTTTTAGAGTGGCTGAAGAAATGCGTTTTAAGGTGCCAGATACTATGAAATATTTTTGTCAATCTGAGGCCGTCGCTTTTTATTTGCAAAAATATGTAGTTTATAGAAAACGTAAAATTTATGTTGGAAAACGTTCATTTTCTGAACTTTCTCCGTTAATTAAAAAATATAAAGACGAAAAGTTTTTATTACCAAATACAGACAAAGTAAAACCAGAAGTTGCAGAAACTATGGACGCTTTAGGAGTGAACTGGAAACTGGCGACTTTTTATAAAACTGTAATTAGTGATTTATCTGATTTAGCTGATGTCTATTATGACATCCTAGTGTTTTTTAGCCCTTCAGGAATTGAATCCTTATTCCATAATTTTCCAGATTTCAAACAAAACGAAACTAGAATAGCCGTCTTTGGTGATACAACAATAAAAGCTGTTGAAGAAAAAGGACTGCGTGTGGATATTGCAGCACCAACAAAAGAAACACCATCAATGACTATGGCTTTAGAAAAATATATTGATAAAGTTAATAAAGGAAAATAACCGATTCTATATAATATTAAAAGAGCGACTTAATTAAGTCGCTCTTTTTTTTTCTTAAAATGTATATCTCTGCGGACCACCGCGTCGTATTTCTTCACTAGCAAAAGCTTCGTATTTTTTAAAATTTTCTCTAAAGGCATTTGTTAATTTAAAAGCCGTTTTATAATATGCTTCATCATTATTCCAAGTGGCCCTCGGACTTAATACGCTTGTCGGAACTCCTGGACATTCTCTCGGTTGAGCCACGCCAAACACAGAGTGGATATGGTACTTATCATAGGTATACAAACCTAATTCTCCATTTAAAACCGCATTAATCATAGCACGCGTATATTTTAATTTCATTCTTGTCCCAACACCATAAGGACCACCAGTCCATCCTGTATTTACTAACCACACATTCACTCCAGCCTCTTTCATTTTTTTACTTAACATTTCCGCATATTTAGCAGGATGTAGAGGCATAAAAGGTGCTCCAAAACAAGCAGAAAAATTAGGTTGTGGCTCAATTACACCTGCCTCAGTCCCAGCAACTTTTGCGGTATACCCTGAAATAAAATGATAGGCCGCTTGACTAGGAGTTAATTTAGAAATTGGAGGCAATACACCAAAAGCATCTGCTGTTAAAAAGAAAATATTTTTTGGGTTTTTACCTATTGAAGGTTCTTGAATATTTTCTATATGATTCAATGGATAACTTACTCTGGTATTTTGAGTTATAGATGTGTTTTCAAAATCTACATGACCATTTTTATCTAGCACAACGTTTTCTAGAATTGCGCCCGGTTTTATTGCATCAAATATTTCAGGTTCATTTTCAGAAGAAAGATTAATTACTTTAGCATAACAACCTCCTTCAAAATTAAAAATTGTGTTTTCTTTTGTCCAGCCATGCTCATCATCACCAATTAAGCTTCTGTTCGGATCAGTAGAAAGTGTTGTTTTTCCTGTTCCAGAAAGCCCAAAGAAAATGGCAGTATCACCATCTTTACCAACATTGGCACTACAATGCATGGGCATGGTATTTTTATAAACCGGTAACACAAAATTTAATGCAGAAAAAATCCCCTTTTTTATTTCTCCAGTATATCCAGTTCCTCCTATTAAAGCTATTTTTCTTGTGAAATCTAAAATAGCAAAATTATGTTGACGAGTGCCATCTACTTCCGGGTTTGCTAAGAATCCCGGAGCATTAACAACAGTCCATTCTGGTTTAAAACTTTTTAATTCGTCGTCTGTTGGACGAAGAAACATATTATATGCAAATTGATTACTCCAAGGCAATTCATTAATAACCCTAATATTCAGTTTATAATGTTCATCGGCGCAAGCATAACAATCTCTTACAAACAGTTCTTTATTTGAAAGATAGTTAACCACTTTATCATATAGTTTTTGAAATTTATCTGGCGCAAATGGAATATTAATATTTCCCCACCAAACTTTATCGTTAGTTATCTCATCTTTAACAATAAATCGATCTTGTGGTGAACGGCCTGTGAACTCTCCAGTATTCACCGCTAATGCTCCTGAAGAAGCCTCAACACCTTGACCTTTTTCAATTGTAATATTATGCAGCTCTTTTGCAGAAAGCTGATAACGAACCTTTGCATTTTTTATCCCGTAATTTTCTAACTCAATCGTTTTCGTAACTTGGTTATGTTTCGTCATATTTTTATATAAAAATGATTATTCGTCAAAATTAAAATAATATTTTAAGGTAATCGCAAAAAAAGTTAATTATCAACCTTTATTTTTATGAAATTTACAAACAACATCATCCATGCAATGATAAGGCATAAACCTCCAATAGGTGTTATAAATGCGATGGTTTTGAAATCAAAATTTGTTAATAAATTTGTAGCTAAAAGATAAATAGATCCCGAAAAAAACAACCATCCAATGCTTACAAAATAAAATACTAGTTTTTTTGTTTTTGCGGAAACATAGGATGTACTCCCTACAAATAACAGTAAAAGAGCATGATACATTTGATATTTTACACCCGTTTCGAATGTTTGAACGGATTCTGGAGAGATTAATTCCTTTAATCCATGTGCTGCAAAAGCACCTAAAACAATTCCAGTAAAACCTAAAAAAGCCCCTAAAATTAATAATGATTTGTTCATATTTATAGTGTATTTGAGTTTATAAAATCTTAAGTATTCATTACTTTAGTCATCACAAAACTACTTAAGAAAATTCATTATGCGAAAGATTTTGGTTATAGGTTCAGGCAAATCAACTTCCTATTTAATAAAATACCTACTTGATAAATCAGAGACTGAAAAACTATATATAACTATAGGAGACATCAACATTGATCATGCTCGTTCGGTTATTAATAATCACCCTAATGCACAAGCTATAATATTAGATGTATTTGATGCCAATTCAAGAACTTCAGCTATAAAAGAAACAGATATTGTTATTTCTATGCTTCCTGCACGATTTCATATTGATGTAGCTAAAGATTGTATTTTATATGGTAAAAATATGGTGACCGCATCTTATATAAGCCCTGAAATGGAGGCATTAAACCAGGATGCGATTGACAAAGGTCTTATTTTTATGAATGAAATTGGAGTGGACCCAGGAATCGATCATATGAGTGCCATGGAAGTTATTAACCGCATTAGGTCTAAAGGAGGAAAAATGATTTTATTTGAATCATTTACTGGTGGATTAGTAGCTCCAGAAAGCGATAATAACCTTTGGAATTATAAGTTTACCTGGAACCCGAGAAACGTAGTTGTAGCTGGACAAGGAGGTGCAGCAAAATTTTTGCAAGAAGGCACTTTTAAATACATCCCTTATCATAGGTTGTTTAGAAGGACAGAATTTTTAGAGGTCGATGGTTTTGGGAAATTTGAAGCTTACGCTAACCGCGACTCTTTAAAGTACCAAAGTATTTATGGATTAGATTCCATAAAAACCTTGTATCGTGGAACTATGAGAAGAGTTGGATTTAGTCGTGCATGGAATATGTTTGTTAATTTAGGATTGACAGATGACAGTTACACCATTGACGATAGTGAGCATATGAGTTACAGAGATTTTGTAAATGCCTTTTTACCCTATAGTCCATCGGATTCAGTCGAATTAAAATTTAGACATGCTCTAAAAATAGATCAGGATGACATTGTTTGGGATAAACTTTTGGAACTTGATATTTTCAATTCAAATAAAATGGTGGAACTTAAAAAAGCTACGCCAGCTCAAATTCTTCAAAAAATATTAATGGATAGCTGGACTCTTGCCAAAGATGATAAAGATATGATTGTGATGTACCACAAATTTGGATATGAGCTCAATGGAAAAAAACATCAAATCGATGCCACCATGGTTGCACTAGGAGAAAATCAAACTTACACTGCCATGGCTAAAACCGTGGGACTACCTGTTGCTATAGCTACCCTTGCTATTTTAAATGGGAAAATTAAAACGCCTGGAGTTCAAATTCCAATAACCAAGGAAATTTATGAGCCTATTTTAAAAGAGTTAACCAACTTTGGAATAACTTTCAATGAACAAGAAGTACCATACTTAGGTTATAATCCATTAAATGTTTAAACACCAGCTTTTATAAAATTGTACTTGTAATCTGATAATTAGTTTTAATTTAAAATCAATTCATTAATTTTATGTTTTTGATTAAAACCATATAGATTATGAAGATTACAAATCAAAACTTACAAATTGATGGTATAGACAAAAGTATTATGAGAGCGCTTATGGAAGACGCGAGAACACCAATACTTGAAATTGCCCGTCAAGTCGGTATTTCCGGAGCGGCCATTCATCAACGTTTAAGGAAGCTTGAAAAATCAGGACTAATATCAGGTTCAAAATTTGTGATAAATCCGAAAGTTCTTGGATATACAACAATGGCCTTTATTGGTATTTATTTAGACAAGGCCATGAGTAATCCTGAAGCTGTAAAACAATTAAAAAAAATTCCTGAGGTTTTAGAGTGTCATTATACTACAGGAAACTGGAGTGTCTTTATTAAAATTTTATGTAAAGATAACGCCCATTTAATGCACTTACTAAATAAGGAAATACAATCTATTGAGGGGGTTTCAAGAACAGAGACTTTTATTTCTCTAGACCAACAAATTGACAGACAAATTACTATATAAAAAAACCACACGAACGTGTGGTTTTTAATTACATTATATATTTTAATTACATTTTCATAAGCCAAGAGCGCATATCCACTTCTGCCTTAATAATATCTCTTAACGCTTCAATTTTAACACGTTCCTGTTGCATAGTATCTCTATGACGTATTGTTACGGTATTATCTTCTAAAGTATCATGGTCGACCGTAATACAAAATGGTGTTCCGTTGGCATCTTGCCTTCTATAGCGCCTTCCAACAGCATCCTTTTCATCATAAGTTACATTAAAATCCCATTTTAAATCCTCTACAATTTGACGTGCAATTTCAGGTAAGCCATCCTTTTTAACTAATGGCAAAACGGCCGCTTTAAATGGAGCCAATACACTTGGTAATGCCAGTACTGTTCTTGTGCTTCCGTCTTCAAGAGTTTCTTCTTTTAACGAATTTGAAAATACTGCTAAAAACATTCTATCTAATCCAATAGAAGTTTCAACCACGTATGGTACGTAACTCGAATTTTCTTCGTGATCAAAATACTGCAATTTCTTTCCTGAAAACTTCTCATGTTGACTTAAATCAAAATCTGTACGTGAATGAATCCCTTCTAATTCTTTAAATCCAAATGGAAATTTAAATTCGATATCGGCAGCAGCATCGGCATAATGAGCTAGTTTTTCATGGTCGTGAAAACGGTAATTATCGGCTCCCATTCCTAATGATAAATGCCATTTAAGTCGTGTTTGTTTCCACTGCTCGTACCATTCTTTTTGTGTACCCGGTTTAATAAAAAACTGCATTTCCATTTGTTCAAACTCCCGCATTCTAAAGATAAACTGTCTTGCAACAATTTCATTTCTAAAAGCTTTACCGGTTTGTGCAATTCCAAAAGGAATTTTTAAACGACTTGTTTTTTGAACATTCAAAAAATTGACAAAAATACCTTGAGCTGTTTCTGGACGCAAGTATAAATCCATGGCGCTTTCGGCAGAAGCACCCAATTTAGTACCGAACATTAAGTTAAATTGTTTTACGTCTGTCCAGTTTCTAGAACCTGTTAAAGGGTCTGCAATTTCAAGTTCTTCAATAAGAGCCTTAACATCTGCTAAATCTTCTTTTTCTAAAGATTTAGCCATTCTAGAAAGTGTCGAATTTATTTTTTCCTGATACTCAACAACTCTTGGATTTGTAGTTAAATACTGTTCTTTATCAAATGAATCTCCAAAACGTTTGCTTGCCTTTTCTACTTCCTTTTCGATTTTTGCTTCAATTTTAGCGCAATAATCTTCTATTAAGACATCGGCTCTGTATCGTTTTTTAGAATCTTTATTGTCAATTAACGGGTCATTAAAGGCATCGACATGCCCAGATGCTTTCCAGGTGGTTGGATGCATAAAAATGGCGGCATCTATACCTACAATATTTTCATTCATTTGTACCATGGCTTTCCACCAGTACTCACGAATATTCTTCTTTAATTCAGCACCGTTTTGTGCATAGTCATAAACAGCACTTAATCCATCATAAATCTCACTGCTTTGAAACACATACCCATACTCTTTAGCATGCGATATAACTTTCTTAAATTGATCGTCTTGATTTGTCATGCTGCAAAAATAAAAAAGGGAATCCAACAAATAGAATTGTTTGGCAAAAATTATGCGCTTATTTCATATATTTTTTAGTTAAGTTTACATAGAATCTTATTTGATTTCAAATGTTTAAAGCAATCATTGATTTATTTTTTCCAAAAGTATGTCCAGCATGCCATGACATTTTAAAAGATAATGAACAAGATATCTGTACAAATTGTAGAAATAATTTACCTGTAACAAATTTTCATTTTAATAATGATAATACTGTTTTAAAAGTATTTTATGGAAGAGTAAAAGTGGAGCATGGTACGGCATTATTGCGCTTTGAAAAAAAAGGTTTGGTGCAACAACTTATTCATAATTTAAAATATAAAGGGCAAGAATCTATTGGAGTGTTTTTAGGTGATTGGTTAGGGGGAGAACTAAAAACTATAAACGTATATTCGGAAATTGATGTTGTAATTCCAGTTCCTTTACACAAAAACAAACTAAAAAAAAGAGGATATAATCAAGTTGCAAAATTTGCCGAACACATTGCAGATGCCTTAGGGGTTATCTATATGGATGACGTACTCTTAAAAGTCACAAGCACAGATTCTCAAGTGCTAAAAAAACGTTTAGCACGCTGGGCCAATAATGAGGAACTTTTTACCCTGCAAAATAAAAGCGCTATAAAAAACAAACATATTCTTTTGGTTGATGACTTAATTACTACAGGTGCTACAATGGAAGCCTGTATTACTGTATTAAATAAAGCAGAAAATGTAAAAATAAGCGTTGCCTCCATGGCAATTGCGTGACGAGTATCATATTATTTCTACAAAATTATGTAGGTTTGCTTAAATTTTATTTTAGTAATGAATAAAACGTTTTCAAATTTAATTTTTATTGTCGTAGTTGCAATAATTTTGGTTAACTGTGCTAACAGGTCATCGCCTCAAGGAGGTGAAAAAGATATAACGCCTCCAAGTATTGTTAAATCTGAACCAGAAAATTTTTCAACTAATTTTCAGGGTAACGAAATTAAGGTATACTTTGATGAATATATTAAAATTAAAGATATTCAAAAGCAGCTCATTATTTCGCCTCCAATGAAAACGCAACCTGAAATTACACCTTTAGGCAACGCCAGTAAATATATTACGATTAAAATTTTTGACACACTTCAACCTAACACAACTTACGCCTTTAATTTTGGGAATAGCATTTCAGATAATAATGAAGAAAACCCTTTCCCTTATTATAGGTATGTTTTTTCGACTGGTAATTACATAGATTCTTTAAGTGTAAATGGCCAAATCTTTGATGCTATAAATAGAAAACCTGAAACTTTTGTTTCAGTAGGATTATATGAGGTCGATTCAACTTTTAACGACTCTATTATTTACAAAAATCCACCGAAATATATTACTAATACTTTAGATAGTCTAAGTACTTTTTCAATAGAAAATATTAAAGCAGGTACTTATATGTTATATGCTTTAAAAGATGGAAACGGCGATAATAAATTTCAACAGAAAACTGATAAAATAGCTTTTCATAAAGGCTTTATTAAAGTCCCTAATGATTCATTATATAATTTAAAATTATTTAAAGAAGATACCGACTTTAAACCTTCGCGCCCTTTATTAATGGCAGGCGAAAAAATAGTATTTGGCTATGAAGGCGATTACAAAAACATGAAGATTAATTTACTATCTGAAGTTCCCGAGAATTTTCAAGAAAGAATTACAAAAGACCTTAAAACCGATTCTCTTTATTATTGGTTCACTCCAAAACTTGAAATAGATTCTATAAACTTTAAGGTATCCCATCTTGACTATGAAAAAGATTATACAGTAAAACTTCGCGATTTAAAACGTGATTCTTTAACTATTAAACCTATTGTGATAGGCTCAATAGGGTACGATGAAGATTTTAAAATTAATGCCAGTATTCCTTTTAAATCATTCGATGCCTCTAAAATGACTATTATGGATAAGGATTCAATCAATATAGATTATACTTCCTCTTTTGATACCATCAATAACAACTATGTTTTTAGCTTTAAAAAAACGGCTGAAAATATTTATAAAATTCAGGTATTACCTGAAGGTTTTACCGATTTATTTGGAAATATAAATGATTCCTTAAACTATAATTTGAGAACAAAAAAAGAATCAGATTTTGGTTACGCACGATTTAATTTAGTGAATGCTACTTACCCCATTATTTTACAATTAACAACTGATAAAGATGAAGTTAAATTTGAACAGTTTTCATCAAAACCTGAAACTATTGATTTTTTAAATTTAGCTCCTGGAAAATATTTTATCAGAGTTATTTGGGATACTAATGGCAATCAAAAATTTGACACTGGAAATTACCTAAAAAAGATACAGTCTGAAAAAGTGAGCTTTTTTAAAGAAATTGAAATAAGAGCCGATTGGGGGCTTTCTGAAACTTTAGAATTTAAAGAAGACTAAACTCGTCTCTATCATTCAAAAATTTAAGTTTGTTCCTATAAAAATTAATATGATTTCTGTCTAAAGTAACTACTTCAATCTGTTCTCTGTTCGGTTTTATTGAAGTTATGGAGTTACCTAACACATCATAAATCGCACAATTACCTGTATATTCATTTTGCCCCTCATCAATACCAATACGATTTACGCCAACACAATAGCACATATTTTCAATAGCTCTGGCCTTTAATAAAGTGTCCCAGGCAAAAATTCTTGGTTTTGGCCAATTGGCAACATACATTAAAACATCATAATCTTCAGTATTTCGAGCCCAAACTGGGAACCGCAAATCATAACATATTAATGGGCAAATTTTCCAACCTTTATAATCAATAATTATTTTTTTTGTGCCTGCAGTATATATTTTGTGTTCTCCAGCTAAAGTAAAAGTATGTCGCTTGTCATAATATTGAATAGCACCAGACGGCTCAACAAATAACAAACGATTAAAGAATTTTTTTTCTTCAGAAATAATTAAACTTCCAACTACTGCTGCATTGGTTTCTAAAGCTATATTTTTCATCCAATTAATGGTTTTTCCATTCATTTCTTCAGCTACGGCAGCAGCATTCATGGTAAAACCAGTGGTAAACATTTCAGGAAGCACAATAAGGTCTACATCTTGAGTAATACTCTCTATTTTTTCCTTAAAATGCTTTCGATTTTTCTTAGGGTCTTCCCAAATTAAATCAGATTGAATAAGTGCAATGTTAAGATGATCTTGCATAATTAAATAGAATTTAAAATATCAGCAGCTTCTTTTAAAGTATCGTTAGTTTTTGCAAAGCAAAATCGTATAACTTTATTATCTAAATTATTATCATTAAAAACCGATAAAGGAATGGCAGCAATACCAGACTCTGTGACTAATCGTTTGGCATATTCAACATCATATTCGGTTGTGATTTCAGAATAATCTAAGACCTGAAAATACGTGCCTTTTGAAGGTGTAAACTTAAATCTTGATGATTTAATAAGACTTAAAAACAAGTCTCTTTTTTCCTGATAAAATTGTGATAATTCTAGATAATGATTAGGTTCTTTAAGGTATTCCGCTAATCCTTTTTGAACCGGATGGTTCACACAAAACACATTAAACTGATGCACTTTTCTAAATTCTTCAGTAAGTTCTTTTGGTGCACAGCAATAGCCTGTTTTCCATCCCGTATTATGAAATGTTTTTCCAAATGATGCCACCACAAAACTTCTAGTCTTTAAGTCGGGAAATAAACAAGCACTTTGATGTTTCTCATTGTCAAAAATTATATGCTCATAAACCTCATCACTTAACACCACAATATTGGTTCCCGTTGTTAGCTCCTGAAGTTTAAGCATATCATTTTTAGAAAATATACGACCACTTGGATTTTGTGGTGTATTAATGATAATCATTTTAGTTCGTGAATTAATTTTTTCTTTAACTGTTTCCCAATTAATTGTATAAAACGGGGCTTCTAATTGTATGGCTACAGTCTTTCCACCGTTTAAATCAACAAAAGGTTCATAACAATCATAAGCCGGTTTGAAAATTATAACTTCATCTTTCGGGTTTACAAAAGCGGTAATAATACATGAAATAGCTTGGGTCGCTCCTGCAGTAATTGTTATTTCTGTTTCAGGGTGATAGGTTGAGTTATATAGCGAATCAAACTTTTTGGCAATCTGTTCACGCAAATCGATGATTCCTGGCATCGGGGCATACTGGTTGTATCCATCGTTCATAGCCTTATAAACCAAATCAATTAATTTTTGATCACTTTTAAAATTTGGAAATCCCTGTGATAAGTTAAGTGCTTTATGTTTTAAAGCTAATGAACCCATTACAGTAAAAATATTGGTTCCAATATGAGGTAATTTTGATGTGTGTTGCATACTTATAAAGATAACAACTTATTGAGATAAATTATGTTGAAGACTCGAGAAATAATTTAAACAATATCCATCTTTTTTAATAAAAATGAAGCATTCATGTTTTTGCAAACTCCTTGCTTTAAAGTATAGTCAAAATGAAGCTCTTCATTTATAATTTCAGCATCAAAATAATAATTTTTTACCTGATTTAATTCTTGCTCTATTTTGCACAAACTCAAGTCGTGAGTCGCTATAATTCCTGTAGCTTTTGAGGCCACTAACTTTTCAACAAATTTCTTAGAACCAATAGCCTTATCTGTACTATTTGTTCCTTTTAAAATTTCATCTAAAACAATAAAATAAGACTCTTTTTTAATTGCATCAACAATATATTTGAGACGTTTTAATTCTGAAAAGAAATACGAACTCTCGTCTGTTAATGAATCATTTGTACGCATACTTGTTATTAACTTAACCGGAAAATATTGACTACTATTGGCGCAAACAGGTAACCCAACATTTGCCATAACAATATGCAAAGAAACGGTTCTTAAAAAGGTGCTTTTTCCAGCCATATTGGCCCCTGTTACTATAAAAAATTGCTCTTTATCTATTATTAAATCGCTGGTAATACGCTTTGCTGGTTTTAAAAGTGGATGACCTAAGCCTTTAGCATTAATAATAGGACCACTTTTAGTTATTTCAGGAAAAACATATTCGACATGATTGAATGCAAAATTACCAAGAGAGTTATATGCATCGAAAAAAGAAACGACCTCAAACCAATCAGCTACTTTATTTGCATGTTGCGAAATCCATTGTTCCACATGATAACTATTTTTTAAATCTGAAAGAAATAAGCCATTCCCAAAAATTGCAGAAATTAAATTATTCCTATTATCGAGTGCATCTAAAGCTTCGGAAAATTCATTAAATATAACGGATGCTTTTTTAGCATTTAATTTTATCTGATTTTGCCTATTCAATAAAATTTCAGAAACAAACGTTTCGTTTTCAATTTGTTTCAAAAGCAAGGCATATTGCCGAAAAGTTTCTTTTACCTTATCACAATTTGAAGACAAGCTATTAATCCTTTTTAAATATATTCCGGTTATTACCAATCCTAAAAGCAACCAATACCCTATCAATGAATTATCAATTTTATCAAAAATCGTCAATCCTATTAAAACAAACGAGATTAGACTATATCCCAATGGTAACCATCGCATTATTTTTGGCAAAAACAATTTGTGTTCTAACAACCAGGAAATGATCTTTTGTGCTGAAGTTTCAAGTGAAACCAAACTAGAGGTTGCTGAATAATACTGACGCCATTTTGGTTTTAAACTTAATTCTTTAATGGCGTTTTGACGTAATTCAACATTACTAATATCATTAACTTTTAATGCACTTGCTAATTTATTTGTCCCTTCAGAAATAGTAGTTCTATTGAGATATTGAAAAAAAGACCCGTGACCAAACAAGTCTATATCTAAACTATAATAATGGTTGGTCTCTTGATATTCCAACCCTTTATTTCCGTGAAGAAAGTTCCCCTCCAGAATTTTAATTTCCTCTTCATTTATACTAACGAGTTTTTGATAAAAATCTCTTTCCTTTTTAATCGTAGTGTAAATTGAAAGTAAATATGTAAATATTACAACACTTATTATAGCAAATAAAGTAGCGAACCGCCAATAATCAATTAGCATATATATTCCAAATACAGCAATTAAAAAAACAAATAATCTAAGCGTACTTAAAAGCATTATTCGCTTGTTTCTTTTTTGTTCTTCTTTCTGGTACTTTTCTAAATGTTCTTGGTAGTATGCTAAAGGGTTATTCATAAATTATTCTAGTTACCAAATTAAACAAAAAAGCTCCGAAATAGTTCAGAGCTTTTTATAGTAAATTCAATGTTTTTTAATCTCTTCCACCAAATACTTGTAGGGCCCAATATAAAAGGTTCGCTAAGGCACCAATTGCCGCTACCAAATATGTTCTGGCTGCCCATTTAAGAGCATCTTCAGAACCTACGTATTCATCTGGACTTACCATGTTTTTATTTTTTAACCAAGCCAAAGCACGGTTACTTGCATCATATTCTACAGGTAAGGTTATAAAACTAAAAATTGTTGCAAAACCCATTAATAATACCCCTGCTGCTGCTACATACCAACCAAGACCCATTCCTGCTGCACCACCAAGCAATAATCCACCAATAATTAACCATTGTGACATGCCAGAGGTTACACTAACTACCGGTACTAAAGCAGAACGCATTTCTAACCATTGATAGGCCTTAGCATGCTGCACCGCATGTCCGCATTCATGGGCTGCAACCGCCGCTGACGCCGCATTTCTTTGGTTATAAACAGATTCACTCAAATTAACTGTTTTATTTTTTGGATTATAATGGTCTGTTAACTGTCCTGGTGTAGAAATTACCTCAACGTCATAAATACCATTATCTGAAAGCATTTTTTCAGCAATTTCCTTTCCACTCATTCCATTTCGTAATTGAACTTTGGAATATTTTTCAAATTTACGCTTTAATGTACTGCTTACTAACCAACTCACTAAAGCAATGGCTCCTATTAATATATAATATCCTAACATTTTTTATTGATCTTTAAAATTTAATTAAATATATCAAAAATAAAGCCACTTTTTAAACGTGAAAAAATGTCAGTAGCTTATTTTTTATTGTATTTGGCTTTAAAATAAACAAGCAAAAAGGCAGATAGTGTTGTAATACTATTTGCAAAAATCAAAGACGGACTGTTTTTTAAAATTCCATAAATAAGCCAGGTGACAACACCTGTAAAAAACATAGCTAACATGGGCATTGACAACCCTGACACATCTTTAGTTTTCCACGTTTTATAAACCTGAGGTAAAAAAGCTGCCGTTGTTAAAAACGCTGCAATAAAACCAATTATTTCAATATAACTATCCAACTATATTTACTATTTTCCCTGGTACAATTATTACTTTTTTTGGTGTTCTGCCTTGTAATTGTTCCTGTGTTTTTTCATGAGCCATAACCGCCGCTTCAATTTCTTGTTGTGACAAATCTAATGACAATTCTAAAGTAAAGCGCATTTTCCCATTGAAAGAAATAGGATAATTTTTCGTGCTCTCCACTAAATAACTTTCATCAAATTTTGGGAATGGAGCTGTAGAAATAGATTGCTTATGCCCTAATTGACTCCAAAGTTCCTCAGCAATATGTGGTGCATAAGGAGATAAAAGAATTAATAAAGGTTCCAAAATATCTTTACTGGTACATTTTTGAGCCGTTAACTCATTCACGGCAATCATAAAAGTAGAGACTGAGGTATTAAACGAAAAGTTCTCAATATCCTCTTCTACTTTTTTGATGGTTTTATGAAGTGTTTTTAAACTGTCTTTTGTTGGCTCTGCATTGTTGACGTTTAAACCTTCTTCGCCAACATACAATTTCCACATTTTTTTTAGAAAACCATGAACCCCTGTAATACCTGCGGTATTCCACGGTTTATATTGTTCTAATGGGCCTAAGAACATTTCGTATAGACGCAAACTATCCGCGCCATAATCAACGCAAATCTGGTCTGGATTAACCACGTTGTATTTAGATTTTGACATTTTTTCAACGTCACGTCCAACTTTATAAACCCCATTTTCAAGAATAAATTCTGCGTCCTTAAATTCTTCTCGCCAGTTTTTAAAAGCTTCTATATCTAATTCATCTGAAGCATTTACAAAAGATACATCGGCATGAATTGACTGAACATTTTCGCCGTCTCCTAATCCTTTTGATAAAAACTTATTTTCTCCCTCAACTCTATAAACAAATGCGCTTGTCCCCAAAATCATACCTTGGTTAATCAGTTTTTTGGCAAATTCATCGTAAGGGACCAAGCCTTTATCAAACATAAATTTTTGCCAAAAACGTGAGTATAATAAATGCCCCGTAGCATGTTCACTGCCACCAATATATAAATCTACCTGTTGCCAATAGTTTATCGCTTCTTTTGAGAAAATTTCTTTATCGTTATGAGGGTCCATATAACGATTAAAATACTGTGAACTTCCTGCCCAACCTGGCATGGTATTCAACTCTAAAGGATGAATAGTTGTATTATTGATTTTATCATTCTCAACCACTTGGTTGGTTTCTGTACACCAAGCCCAAACGGTAGCGTTTCCTAAAGGTGGCTCCCCAGTTTCCGTAGGTAAATACTTTTCAACTTCTGGTAAGCGTATTGGTAAATATTTAGCGTCAATCATTTGAGGCATATCATTCACATAATATACTGGAAATGGTTCTCCCCAATAACGCTGACGACTAAAGACTGCATCTCTTAATCGATAATTGGTCTTCCCTTGGCCTTGGCCTAATTTCTCAAGTGCTTCAATAATTTTCTTTGTGGCTTCTTTATAACTTAGCCCATTCAAAAAATCACTATTAGCAATAATCGTTTTGTCTTTATCAGCAAACGCCTCTTCAGAAATATCAGCCCCTTCAAAAATATTAGGAATTGGAATATTAAAGTATTTTGCAAAATCATAATCGCGCTGGTCACCACATGGAACCGACATGACAGCTCCTGTTCCGTAACCTGCCAACACATAATCACCTATCCAAACAGGAACGGGCTGTTTTGTAAATGGATGTTCAACATAC